>JALYYE010000056.1 GCA_030946735.1 Candidatus Dormiibacterota bacterium | reverse complement strand
TGCGGATCTGGCCGGTCAGGGCGTCGAGGGCGGCGGCCCGAGCGGCCGCTTTGTCTGCCGGCTTCTTCTTGTCCTTGCCAGCCTGCACGGCCGCCAGCACCAGCGGATAGATGACATCGATCTCCTGGTTCGCCCAGGCGGAACCCAGCCGGCCGTTGATGACCCGAAGCATCGCCTGCTTGAGTGAATCCTCGTCGGCGAAGGCGCCCGCAAATTTCGAGCTCGCGTCCGCAAGCCGCTGCGCCTCGTCGCGGACGCCCGCCGCCGGCTTGCCTCGAGCAAAGTTCCCCTCCGATTGACCGCTCGAGCTGGTGAAGACGTCCGAGCCGGTGAGCTCTTTCACCAGGGCCCGCGGAAAACCGGGAATGTTGGGATTCATAGAGGCATTCACGTCGATCGCCCATCCATAGCTGTGCAGGCTCAACTCGAGCGCATTGTTGGCGTTGGCCCTGATGGAGACGCCATCGCCAAAGTTGTTGATGCTATCCTGCACGCCCTTGAACCACCAGCTCGCGGCCCGAGGATTCATTTGCGCCGCCTTTTCCTCGCGCAAGGCATTGAGCTTTTGTTCCGCCAGCGCGATCGCGGTCGCCATGTCTGGATGGACGTGAGCCGCCCAACCGAGACTCTTCTCGATGAATGTCGAGACCGGGACCATCGTCCCGTAGTAGTCCTGCGCGTTCTGCAGCGCCTGCGCCGTCCCAACTTCCAGGGCGCCGAACGCTCCCAGCAGCCCGGTGCGAATTCCCGCGTACGCGCCGTCAGACTTCACATAGTCGCCCAGCGCCGTCTTCTTGAGCTGGCTGAATTCATCGGCGACGCTCGCTGATCCCGCCCTCGCCCCGGCATGGGCTTGCTTCACGTCGGCCGCCGCTCCAAAGGCGCTGAAGATATGCTCGAGGGCCTTCTGCTTTTGTGCCTTCTTCAGCTTGTTGATGCGGCCGGCGAGGCCTTTGTCGTAGAGGACGTTGGTGAATGCTGCCAGGGCGCCCGTGTCCTTTGAGGCCTTGGCCGACCGCGCACTTCGATTGGTGAACTGACGCCGGATCAAGTCCCAGATCCCCGTGCCCTGCGGCGTGCCCACGAGCTGGGCAGCGGCGTCCACGATGTCGAGCACGATATCGATCACCGGATCCGCTGGAGCCAGGGCCACCGGCTCCTGGGCAACCACGTCGGCGGCCACGGCTCGCTGCGCCGGGCTGAACAGGGCGGCCACGCTGGCATTGCCCGCCAGACGTTGGAGATCCAGGAGGCGCGCCGGACTTAGCGCCCAATCGCCTCCCAACCTGAAGGGCTCGCCTGGTCGGTCCAGCAGAGTCTTTCCGGCCGGGATCTTCGAGTGGTCCTCACGCGCTGCTTCGACGGCTGGCCGCGCTTTCATAGGTCCCGGCATGGCGGGCTGCCTCCATGATCGAACCAGCGGGAGGGTGATCACAGAGGCCGCGGGGCACCCGAATGGGCAGCCTCCCCTTCCCGTTCGGGCTGACCCGTTCCGATTCGATGCGTTGGATCGGCTAGTCTCTTTACGCCTACGCGGAGTGATCAAGCAATGGTCTGTCCAAACTGTCAGGCGGAGAATCGACCGGGCCGCAAGTTTTGCGCGCAGTGCGGAACCGCCCTGGCGGCCGCCTGTCCGTCGTGCGGCGCCGCCAACCAACCTGGCGAGCGGTTTTGTGGCGAGTGCGGCACAGCCCTCACGGGCGCGCCCGCGTCCCACGCGGCTGCCGGCCAGGCGGCCGTCCCGCCGGCCGCCGAGCGGCGGCTCGTGTCCGTACTCTTCGCCGATCTGGTCGGCTTCACGTCCCTCTCCGATACTCGCGACCCGGAGGACGTGCGCGATCTTCTGACTCGCTACTTCGAGACCTCGCGCGAAGTGGTCGGGCGCTACGGGGGCACGGTCGACAAGTTCATCGGCGATGCCGTCGTCGCCGTCTGGGGCACGCCGACCGCTCACGAGGATGACGCCGAACGTGCCGTCCGCGCCGGCTTCGATCTCACCGATGCCGTCGCCGCTCTTGGCAAGCAGATGAACGGCACACCACTGGCGCTGCGCGCCGCGGTTGGTTCCGGTCAGGCGGCGGTCGTCATCGGCGCAGCCGGCCAGGGCATGGTCGCCGGCGACCTCGTGAACACGGCCTCCCGTCTCCAGGCTGCCGCCCTTCCGGGGGGCCTGCTGGTCGACGAGCGCACCTATCAGGCCACCAGCCGGTCCATCCTGTTCGAACCAATCGGTGAACAGAACCTGAAGGGAAAGGCGCTCCCGGTCCCGGCCTGGCGAGCCCTGCGGGTGGTCGCGGCCCGGCGCGGCGGCGGGCGCAGCGAACGCCTCGAGCCACCCTTTACCGGTCGGGACGAGGAGTTGCGTTTATTGAAGGAGCTCTTCCATGCCACGGCGCGCGAGAAACGCGTGCGGCTCATTTCTATCGTGGGCCAGGCGGGCATCGGCAAGTCTCGCCTCGTCTGGGAATTCCAGAAGTATCTGGACGGGTTCGTGCAAGACATCTACTGGCACCAGGGCCGCTCACCGGCCTATGGCGAGGGCGTGACCTTCTGGGCCCTGGGCGAGATGCTTCGTCGGCGCGCCAGGATCGCCGAGACGGACGATGTTGAAACGACCCGGCAGAAGCTCGAGGCCGCGGTCGCCGAGAACGTCCCGGACGAGAGCGAGCGGCGCTGGCTCACCCCGCACCTCGCCGCCTTGCTCGGCATCGAAGACGCGCCCCCAGGACAGAATGAACAAGCCTTTGCCGCCTGGCGCGCATTCTTCGAGCGCGTCGCGCAGCGCGGACCGACGGTCATGGTGTTCGAGGACCTCCACTGGGCGGACCAGGGGCTCTTCGATTTCATCGAGCACATGCTCCGATGGAGCCGTCAATTCCCAATCCTGATCGTCACCCTGGCCCGACCCGAGCTCCGTGAGCGACGGCCGACATGGGGGGTCGATCAACGCAACTACACGGGCCTCCACCTCGAGCCGCTGACTACCGACGCCATGGCTCAACTGCTCGAGGGTCTGGTACCTGGTTTGCCCGGCGCGGTGAGCCAGCAGATCGTCACGCGGGCGGAAGGGGTGCCGCTCTACGCCGTCGAGATCGTCCGCATGCTGCTGGACGACGGCCGCCTGATCGCCGAGCAAGGGCGGTACCGAATCGCGGGCAAGATCGACGGCTTCGACGTGCCGGCCACGCTTCACGCCCTCGTCAACGCTCGACTGGATGCCCTGCCAGCCGACGAGCGCGCGCTCCTCCAGGATGCGGCCGTCCTGGGCCAGCGCTTCACGTTAGAAGGACTCGGCGCGCTTCGATCCCAGACCGCGGAGACCCTCAAGCCGAAGCTCAATGCCCTGGTGCGAAGGGAGCTGCTGGTCTTCGACGCCGATCCGCGGTCCCCGGAGCGCGGCCAGTTCGGATTCACGCAGGGCGTGATTCGGGAGATCGCCTACGCGACCCTGCCTAAGCGCGACCGGCGCACGAGGCACGAGCGCGTTGCAGTGTACCTGGAGGGCCTGGCCGATCCGGAGTTCGCCGGCATCATCGCCAGTCACTACCTGGCCGCCTATCAAGCCACGTCCGCCGGCCCCGAGGCCGACGCGCTGAAAGCGAAGGCGCGCGCCTCGGTACACGATGCGGCCCTGCGGGCGGCCGCGCTCCACTCGCACGGCCAGGCTCTCGCCTACCTCGAGCAGGCGCTCGCCATTACGGACAATGAATTGCAGCAACTTGAGCTCTGGCGGTTGGCGGCCATCTCCGCCGAGGCCAACGCGCAGGGTGCGATCGCCGAATCCTATCTGCAGCGTGTGATCGACCGCTGCCGGAACCGCGATGACCACACCGGTGCTGCGGATGCGATGGCAACGGTTGCCCGCCTCGCCAATTACGCCGGCCAGCCCCAACGGGCTATCCAGATCCTCGAGCAGGCTCGCGCCGAGATCCAGGAGCATGATACCGGCGGGGCGACCGCCCGGATCACCGCTGAGCTGTCGAGGAGCTACCTCCTCCATGGCGAGGCGCGACGGGCGCTCGAATGGGCCGAGAAGGCCCTGCAGGCTGCCGGGCCGCTTGACCTCCTCCCCGTGATTGCGGACGCGCTCATCACCAAGGGAACGGCTCTTGCAGATGTTGATGGTCGGTTTCGAGAAGGTCAGGCCGAGCTCTGGGGTGCGCTGGCGGTCGCCCAGGCCCACGGACTGACCGGCTCCGAGTTCCGCGCCCGCAATAATCTCGCAACGCTGTACCTCCTGGACGATAGTCGCGTCCAGCTGGCAGTGGCGCGTGATGGCCTGGAGCTGATGCGCAAACTTGGCCAGCGCGGCTGGACGATGGGCCTTGCGGACCAGAGTTCAAGTGCGGCGATCGAAACCGGCGAATGGGATTGGGCCCTGGGGGTGATTGCGGAGTTCGATCAAGATGACCTCACGACCAGCACCCGGATCAACCTGGTCGTCAATCGGGCGGTCATTAATGGCTGGCGCGGAGACTTGGAGGCGGACGCCGAGACGCTGGCCACAGTCGAGCCGGTGATCGCCGGCTGGACGGACCCGCAGTGGGCGGCGCTGTCCACGTACTGTGGCCTGCATCGGGCGCTGGCTGCGGGGGACCCCGAGCGAGCATATCGAGCCGCAATGCGGGGTCTGGAAGTTGCCCCCGACGATGTCCTGATAACGACCTACCACTCCGCCTTTGCCGCCAGGGCCGCGCTCTGGATGAAGGATCGCGCCCGCATGGCCGACGCCCTGAGCAAGGTCGATGCCACGCAGGTGCGGGGCGGGTGGGTCGACACGATGCGGCAAACGCTCCACGCCGGGCTGCTCGCGCTCGAGGGACGGACCGACGAGGCGGTCCAGGGCTATGTCGCGGCCGCCAGGCGATGGCGCGAGCTCGAGACCTGGTTTGAGCTGGCGCTGTCCCAGTTCGACTTCGCCACGACGATCGGGACCAACCATCCCGAGGCGAAGGCCGCCGCGGAGGAAGCCCGCCAGATCTTCACGCGCCTGGCGGCGAAGCCGATGCTTCAGCGCCTGGAGGACATCGCGCTGGAGAGTCCTTAAGCGAACGGTGTCTCGGCCAGGACCGGGCGCTCCTGGGCCTTCATCAGCGGAACCCAGACGAAGAGAAAGTGGAGCCCGAACGGGATGAAGCTCAGCAGACGGAACGCCAACCGCTGACCGGGATCGTGCGAGAACTCGGCAGTGGTCGCCAATCCATAGGCGACGACGGCGGTGCAGACCTGGATGACTTCGAGCCAGCGGGCACGGGGCCTTCCCAGGTAAAGGACCAGTACGGTATGACGCCGGAAGAGGCCGATGCCGAGCATGATGGAACCGGCGTAGAAGAACAGGGTCGCCGTCAGGTGGCTGGAGGGAGTTGAGCCGTCGCTGGCAGTGCCGATCAGCATCGCGACCACACCGACGGCGATGAGCGACATCGAACTGCGTCGGCTCTGACCGAGCCAGGGCGAGGGTCCATGCGCGGCCAACTGGCGCCGCTCCTCCGCCGTGGTTTTGCGTACGCGGGCAGCGATCGCCTGCCCAAACATGGTGAAGAGGCTCCCGAGTAGGAGGAGTCCTCCCCATTTTGGATCGGGGACAACGACCGCAGCGACGACGAGCGCCGCCGGCAAAATGAACGGTTTGAGGCGGCGAGTCGCGCGGTAAGCGATGAAGCCAAGCGGCACCTCAAGCGCGAGGAAAATCGCGACGGCTAGGAGTTTCTCCCCAAAGCTGGGCATGCCTGGGGCGAAGCCTAGGCCTCAGCGCCTGGCGACCACCGCGCTCGGCCAAGTCTGCGCCCTCCCACGAGTTGGCGCCGCCTCCTAACCGGGGCTACGGAACTTCAGACCGCGGGCGGACTGGAAGTCGCGGGTGTTTCGCGTGACGAGAAGGAGCTGCCTCTCGAGGGCCGTGGCAGCAATGAGAGCATCGGGCGTTCTCAGACCGCCCGCGCGCCGCAGCCGGCCAGCGCGCTCGGCCACGGCGCGATCAACCGGTATTTCCTCAAACGGCTCCAGCAAGCGCTGGACTGTCTCCTCTTCTACCTCGCGGCCGGCGAACAGCTCACAGCGCGTAACGACTGAGTAGTAGATGCGGTCCCGGGCAGGCTGCAGTCTCCGCGCACCGCGGAGGTGATCGACAAAGACGTCGGTGTCGACGAGAAGGTCAGGCACGCTCCCACTCGTCCCGGTTCGGCACTTCGAGTTTGGGAAGCGTCCCGAAGGTTGAGTTCAGGGCCGTCGCAGGATCAGGGGATCGGTCTGCTAGGTACGCGTCCACTGCCTCGCGTACGAGTTCAGCCAGGGTGCGGCGTTCGCGGCGGCGCCGCTCATCCAGCCGCTTCCGCTGCTCCGCCGTGAGGTAGATTTGGGTTCGTCGCGCAGCCATATACAGCGCATTATACCGCTGTCGAACTTGCCCTGCCGCCACAGCCTTTCCTAAGCTAGGGGAGACAGTGATGCCGTTCGGGATCAAGGTCGCCTCTTCATCATTCTACGTCTACGCGGCGATCAGCCTTGTCTGGGGATTCGGCTACTGGTACCTGATCGGCCAACCGCATATTTCATGGCTCATCGTCGGGTTCTATGTTGTCGTCGCCCTCGTTTACGTTTGGGTCGGACGGAACCTCCACCGAGGTACAACAGTCCTCTGGATTGGCCGCATCCTTGGGGTAGTTGCGGCTCTAGGAGGACTCTCGTCGCTCGGCAATCACTCGTTGGTGACGAACCACCCAGGGATCCTGGCCCTCGTGATCGTCAGGGTCCTTATAGGGGTGGTCATCACGATCTCTCTCTTCTTGCCGGGCGTCGACAAGAAGACGGCCTACTCGAGGTAGTCTTTCAGCTTCTTGCTGCGGCTCGGGTGCCGCAGCTTGCGCAGCGCCTTCGCCTCGATCTGGCGGATGCGCTCGCGGGTGACGCCGAACCTCTTCCCCACCTCTTCCAGCGTTCGCTGGTGCCCATCGATCAAGCCAAAGCGCAGCTGCAGCACGCGCCGTTCGCGCGGAGTCAGGGTGTCGAGGATGTCTTCCACCTCGGTCCGCAACATCGTCAGCGAGGCCGCGTCTGAGGGCGAGGTGGCTTCCTTGTCCTCCACAAAATCGCCCAGGTGCGAGTCTTCCTCTTCGCCGATGGGGGTCTCCAGCGACACCGGGTCCTGCGAGACCTTCACGATCTCGCGCACCTTCTCGGCGGAGATTCCCATCTCATCGCCGATTTCCTGGTCGGTGGGCTCGCGGCCCAGTTCCTGCAGCAACCGGCGGGAGACCCGGACCAGCTTGTTGATGGTCTCCACCATGTGCACCGGGATGCGGATGGTGCGCGCCTGGTCGGCGATGGCGCGGGTGATCGCCTGCCGGATCCACCAGGTGGCGTAGGTCGAAAACTTGAACCCTTTCTGGTAGTCGAACTTCTCGACCGCCCGGATCAGGCCCATGTTGCCTTCCTGGATCAGATCGAGGAAGGACATGCCGCGGCCGATGTACTTCTTCGCGATCGAAACCACCAGGCGGAGGTTCGCCTCGGTCAGCTTGTGCTTGGCGTCGTCGTCGCCGGCTTCGATCGCCTTGGCCAGCGTCACCTCCTGCTCCGCCTTGAGGAGCGCGACCCGCCCGATCTCCTTCAGATACATGCGGACCGGGTCGTCGAGCGAAACCGAGTCCATCGCTTCGATCGTGGCAATCAGCTCATCGTCGATCTCGACGACTTCCTCGAAGTCCTTCTCTCCATCGGAGACTTCGATCCCCATGTCCCGGAACACGTTGAAGACCCGGAACAGCTGGTCGGGATCGAGCTCGACCTCGGTAAAGCCGGCGAGGATGTCGTCCGGGCTGAGGAACCCCTGTTCCTTGCCTTTGACAATCAGGGCCTCGGCGGCCAGGACCATGGGGTCTTCGGAGCGCTTCGGCTTTCCTCCGCCGGGGGGCGGCGCCTTCTTGTGCGTGGGGGCGTCTTTGAGGTTAGCCTTGGCCATGTCTCACTTCTTTCAAGCTTTCGCTCTCTTCCGCGAGCCGCTGGTACTCTGCACCCAGCCGCCTCCTTTCATCCGCCGTTTCAGCTGAACGCATTCCAACCCCCAATTCTTTAAGACGGCGCTTGGAGGCGTTTATTTTAAGAGTTTGAAGACATTGCGCCAGGCTCTGGCGCAGGAGCGTGTCTGAGCCACTCTCGAGCTCGGGGTACTTGGCCATGGCGACCGCGGAAATCAGCCCCTGCTCGTCCGGCGCGAACTCGGAGAGGCGATCGGTGGGCCGAACCGTTGCTTCCGCTTCAACCATCTGTTGCAGCCTAGCGAAAACCCGCTCGTAAGCCGGCGCCGAGAAACTGACCGCCTGCAGCTCGCCGGCGATCTCCGGAACCAGGTCGGGCCGCTCGATCAAGAGCCCCAGCAGGTAGCCCTCGTCCTTGGTTGCCTGGTTGGCGCCATTGTTCGGCTGCGAGGTTCCCTCCCGCACGGGCACGGATCTCCCTCCCCCGCTTGCGGAGGAGGGTCGGGGAGGTGGCTTTCCTGATTTCAGGCCCTGGACGTCGCCAAGCAAGGCAGCTGGCTCAATGCGCAGCCATCCTGCGGCCTGTTGGGCATAGATTTCCAGCACGGACGCCTCCGGGATCTTGGCCAGCACGGGAATCACCAATTCTGCCCCGCGGCGGCGCTCCTGCGCGTCGGTGAGATCGAGGTTGGCCAGCGCCTGCTTCAGCAGGTACTCCCACTCCGGCAGAGCGTGCTCCCGCAGGTTGGCCCAACCGTCGGGATTGGCCCGCAGGTAGTCGTCCGGATCCTTCCCCTGGGGCACCCGGACAACCTTTATATATATGCCGGACTTGGTGGCGAGCTCGATCGCTCGCTGGGTCGCGTTCAGCCCGGCGTCGTCCCGGTCGAACGCGAGCAGGAGTTCCTGGGTCTCCCGCTTGAGGAGGCGCACCTGGTGCTCGCCCAGTGCCGTCCCCGAGGTGGTGACCACGTTCGGGACGTTCGCCTGCCAGGCCGTGATGGCGTCAAAGTAGCCCTCCATCAGCACGGCGTGCTTCAGCTCGTGGATCGATTTGCGCGCCCGGTGCAGGTTGAAGAGGGTCCTTCCCTTGTCGTAGAGGGCCGTCTGCGAGGTGTTCAGGTATTTCGGCTGGGCGGTGTCATCGATGACCCGTCCGCCAAAGGCGACCAGTTCGCCGTGCTCGTCGTGGATGGGGATGATGATCCGTTGACGGAAGCGGTCCCACAGCTCCCCTCCCCCATCCGGCTTGATCGCCAGTCCCGCCTCCTGCATCTCGCCGTCGGTCGCACCATGCTTGCGCAGGAAGCGGACCAGGTTGTCCTTGCGCTGCCCCGCCGGCGCGAAGCCGAGCTGGAACTCGGTCATGGACGCCCGCGTGACCCCGCGCGACTCGAGCTGGATCAGGGCCCGCTGCCCGGCCGGATTCTCCAGCAGGATGTGATGAAAGTACTGGGCCGCCAGCAAATTCAGCTTCAAGATCGTCCGTTTGAGCTCGCGCTGACGTCCGGCGCCGGGCGATTCCTCGAGGACGACGCCGGTCTTCTCCGCCAGCAGCCGCAAGGCACCGCGGAAGTCGACGTGCTCGATGTCCTGGATGAAGGTGAAATGGTCGCCGCCCTTCTGGCAGCCGTAGCAATGCCACAGCTGCTTTTCTGGCGATACATATAAGGATGGGGTTTTCTCCTGGTGGAAGGGGCAGAGGCCCTTCAGGTCCCGCCCAGCTTTCTGCAGCCGCAAGTGTTCCGAGATGAGGTCCACCAGGTCAAGGCGGTCCTTGATTTCCTGGACGGCGTCCTGCTTCACAGACGGCATGGGGGGAAGCTTACCGCCTCGGATTCCCTCCGGATTCCTGGGGCGTTGCAGGGCTTAAGCCTGCTTTACGGGCCCAAGGATGGTTTGATTCGCAGAGCCCGTGTAAGATGGAGCGAATTAGTCGCGGGCTTACAAGATTGCACCAATCGCCGTCGGCGCTCAATCGACTCGCTACGGTGTTGCAGGCGTCGCCGGAGTCGGACGCCCTGGTGATCCTCGGCCGTTTGCTCGACTCCCTTCCCATCGGCTTCCACATCACGGACTGTGAGCAAC
>JALYYE010000038.1 GCA_030946735.1 Candidatus Dormiibacterota bacterium | reverse complement strand
GAGATGGGCTGGTCGTCTTTCAGCCCTGGCCAGAGCTCGATGAGTCGCTGCTCCGGCGCCCGCAGGTGACGATGGTGGTGCAGGTCGACGGCCGGCTGCGCGATCGAATCGAGATGCCGGCCGGCGCCGACCAGGCCGGTGCGCAGGAACGCGCCCTCCAGAGCGCCAACGTCCAACGGGCCCTAGGCGGCCGTCGCCTGGCGCGCGCTGTTTACGTCCCGGACCGCCTGATCAACCTCGTCACGGAGTAAGGCCCACGACTCGATCCGAATCGTGGCTTGCCGATGCTCGCTAGATTAGGTCGGGGCAAGCAGACAAACATGTGGCACGCGAGCGTTCTTGGCTGGCTCTACCACCACGACTGGCAGCTCGCCGGACTGCTTGCCGCCGCCATCATTGGCGCTGCCGCCTTTGTCCTCTGGCCGCGGCATGACGTGGCGCCGGCGGAGAAGGCCCCCGCCGTGATCTCAGCCGATGACATCGAGGCGGCCCAGGAGCGCACCGTGATCGTGTATGTCAGCGGGGCCGTGCGTAGCCCCGGCCTCTACACGCTGGCGGCCTCGCTGCGGGTCACCGACGCGATCGTCGCAGCGGGTGGGCTCACCGAGGCCGCCGACCCTGGTTGCCTGCCCAACCTGGCGGCCCACCTCAAAGATGCCAAGCAGATCGCCGTGCCGCCGGCCGGCCATTGCGCGCGGGCCAAGAAGTCGAAGCTCGACATCAACCTGGCAACTCGCGCGCAGCTGCTGCTCGTTCCGGGAATGGATGCGGCACTCGCCGACGCGATCATCAAGTTCCGCCAGGACTTTGGTCCGTTTACCACGCTGACCGAGCTCAAGTCGGCGATGGGGCTGGACGCCGCTACCTACAAACACCTGGCGAAGTCGTTGAGCGTGCCCTGAAAGGCCGGTGGCCCTGGTGGGGCATCGCCGCCGTGCTGAGCGCCTGGAGCGTCGGCATCATGGCTGCCGTCCTACTCAACCCGCTTCGCCTCTGGCTGCTGCTGGCGCTCGCACTGGCCATCGCGGTGGTGCTGATCGACCGGCACCTGGCCCTGCTGGCCGGCCTGTCACTGGCGGCCCTGCTGATCGGCGCTGGCCGCGGCGTCCTGGCGGCGACCGTCGAGCTCCCGCCCGGGCTCACCGGCCAGAACGTTTCTGTTTCCGGAATCGTCGATGACGACCCGGTGGCGCGCAAAGCCAGCCGCCGGCTGACGGTGCGCCTGGATTACATCGTCGGCCCGACTTCGCAGACCCCGGCCAACCTCCGAGTCGAAGCGATTGTCTACGGCACGACCCCCGTGCGATACGGAGACCTGGTGTTGCTGAATGGGGAAATCCAGCGGCCGCCCCGCTTCGACCAATTCGACTACCGTGCCTATCTCTCCGAGCAGGGCATCGCCGGCGTGATGCCGGGCGCTCGCCTGGTCCGCGTCTCCGCGCACGGCGGCGACCCCCTGCACACCGCGCTACTCGGGCTACGGCATGCCGTCATCAACAGCGTCGATCGAGCCCTGCCGGAGCCACAGGCCGCCTTGTTGTTGGGGGTCGTCTTCGGCTACCGCGCCACGCTGCCACCCGTGCTGCAGCAGCAGATGGTCACTAGCGGACTCATCCATATCGTCGTGATCTCGGGACTCAAGGTGAGCTTGCTGGCGCGCATCATCCAGCAGGCACTCGGCCGGCTCGTGCCGCGAGCCGCCCCCCTTCTTGCGGCCGGAGCGATGGCCGGCTATGCGCTACTGGCCGGCGCCTCGGCGGCGGCGTTGCGGGCGGCGGCTATGGGAACCCTGGTCGTCATCGCCAGCCGTTTGCACCGCGATAGCCACGTCTTCGTCTCACTGGCACTGACGGCAGCCGTGATGCTCGGACTCAAGCCCGCACTGGCCGCCGATCTCAGTTTTCAGTTGTCGTTCGCCGGCACCATCGGCATTGCGGCGATGACCGATGGGATTGCGGCCCGGCTCCCCTGGATCCCGGCGGTGCTTCGTGATCCGTTCGCGGCCACCATCGCCGCCGAAGCCGCGACCTGGCCGCTGATGCTGGCCAACTTTCACCAGCTCTCACTCATCGGACCCGTCGCGAACGCCTTCGTGCTGCCGCTCCTCCCGGCGGTCATGACCATCGGCGGCGCCGGCGCGCTGATCGGCAGCCCCATGGCGATCGCGGCCTGGCCGCTGCTGCAGGCGGCCGGCATGATCACGAGCTGGTACCGGCTGGTGATCGAGAGCCTGGGCAGCCTTCCGCTGGGCGCGATCCCGATGCCGTACTTTCCGGCGCGCTGGCTCGCGGCGGCGGTGATCCTCAACGGCGGCGCGCTCGCCGGCGTGAGGCTGCGGCAATTCTTCTGGCGCAAGAAGGTCTGGGCTGCGCTCACGGCGGCGGGCCTGGCGGCCGTGACGTTGTTGCTGCTTCGCCCCGACGGCCGAGTGCATGTCTACGCCCTCGACGTGGGCACCGGGTCGGCCGTCCTGGTGCGAACGGCCAACGGCCACCAGCTGCTGATCGACGCTGGGCCCGACGTCGACAAGTTCACCCAGGCCATGGGCCGCGTGCTGCCGCCCACGGCGAGGACGATCGACGTCTGGGTCATCACGGGCGGCCGGCGCGTAAACGTTGGCGCCGCGGC
>JALYYE010000007.1 GCA_030946735.1 Candidatus Dormiibacterota bacterium | reverse complement strand
CGATGACCGCGGGCATCGTGTCCGGGTTGAACCGGAGCAACCAGGCCTCTGGCCTCACCGGACTGATTCAGACCGATGCGCCGATCAACCCGGGAAACTCCGGCGGCGCGCTGCTGAATACCCTGGGGCAGGTGATAGGGGTCAACGACTCTATCGAGAGCCCGATCGCGGGCAACGTGGGTGTCGGGTTCGCCATACCGATCAACGCCGTGAAGCAACTCCTCAGCTCGCTCGAGGGCGGCGCGAACCAGTAACGTTAGCGAATTCAAGCTATCGCGTTCGTCCTATTCGTAATCATCGCCGTCCTCGTCGTCAATCCCGCCGGTATTGGACGGCGAGTCTTTCCCCCCTACTACGCCTACATCGACCACCTACCGCGCGTGCTGCGCTTGAGCTGGCAGGGAATCACGCTGCTGATAGCGGCGCTGTTTCTCGCGTCGGCTCTCTTTCCCGGCCCAATAGCGGCGCTCTTGCGGCTCGCCAACCCCTGGGGCGGTTTGCTCATCTTCTTCGTGGCGGTCATCATCTTCATGGGCATCGTCGGACAACGGCCAACCCGTTAAGGGCAGAACCCGATCCTACGGCTCGAGGATGTGGACCGCGGGGAGGTTCCGGTAGAGCTCGTCATAGTCGAGCCCGTAGCCGACCACGAAATGGTTCGGGATGTCGAACCCCTTGTAGGCAACGGGAACCGGCGTGACGCGACGCTCTTCCTTGTTGAGGAGAACGGCGAGCTTGATGGATTTCGGTCGGTGGCGCTGGACGTGCTCGAAAAGAAAGGAGATGGTCAGCCCGGTGTCGATGATGTCCTCGACCATCAAGACATCACGACCCGTGACATCCATGGTCAAGTCCTTGAGCAGCTGGACGTGTCCCGATGACTGCGTCCCAGCGCCGTAGCTGCTGACCGCCACGTAGTCGAAGTTGACTGGAACCGTCAGGCAGCGGCTCAGGTCCGTCGCGAAACAGACCGAACCCTTGAGGACCGAGAGCAGGATGAGTGGCTTCTCGAGGTTTTGATACTCCCGGGAAATTTCCTCGGCCATCTCGCGGACGCGCCGCTGGATGGCATCGGCGCTGATCAGCTCCCTTCCTAGCTTCAATTCAGTCTCGAGGATGGCATCAACTCTACCCGGTCGGCGCGATCAGGAAGATCCAAATATCCCAAGAGACATGACTGATGATCAATGGCGCCAGCCGCTCCTCGCGCGCATACAGCGCGCCCCAGAAGAGGCCGGCCGTCGCTGCGGCTCCGGTGAGCGTGAGGTTGGCGGAGACGAGATGGACGCCACCGTAGATCGACGACGCGATCAGTGTGCCGCCGATCCGACCGTAGCGTCGCATCAAGCCTCGCTGAACCAGACCCCGCCAGAACAGTTCCTCACCAGGGCCGATTACGAGGCCCAGGGCGGTCGCAATCGCGCTGCGTGGAGCCGCCGACCGGAGTTCGTAGATGCCGGCAATCTCGCGGTCCCCGGCGGGCATGATCCGCCGCGCGATCCGGTCGCCGACCTGGAAGATCACGTAAAGGCCTGCTGCCGACCCCAGCCCAGTAGCGAAATCCCGGATCCGCAGCCGTTCTCGCCGGATGGCCGGTTCGGTGGCGAGCGCGTAGGCGCCCAGACCGCCGACCCCGAGCGTCATCCGCAGCCAGAATTGCGAGCGCGGCCCGCGGAAGGCAGCCGTCCAGACGGCCGCGGCGAGTCCCAGGCCGCGAATGACCCGCTTCAGCGGACGGCCGATCCCGCGACCAGACCCACCAGGAGCAGCACGCCGAAGGCGCTGTGCAGGCGAGCCGTCATCAGGTCGATCATCGCGATCGCGCGGAGGTGACCCTCGGCTCCCCGCTCGGCGTCGCGCAGGATCCAGGCCATCAGCGGCAGGCTGAACAGCGTCAGGAGGGCGAGTTTCGGCAGGGCGCCGACCATCACGGCCAGCCCGACAGCGACATAGGCACCGAGGACGAGCATCACGTAGACCCAGTGCGCGGCATCCCGGCCGACCTGGGCTGAAAACGTGGTAAAGCCGTGGCGGGTGTCCTCCGCCACGTCGCGCCACTCATTTCCATGCAGGATCGCGGTCACCAGCAGCCCGACGGGCAGCGAGACGATCAACAGGTTCGGGTCAAACGCGCCGGTCACCGCGAAGTAGGAGCCCGCCACCATCAGGGGTCCCATCAAGAGGAAGACCAGCGGCAGGCCGAGCGCCCGGTATTTGTACTGGAAGGGTGGGGCGGTGTAGAAGTAGCCGCCGATGAAGCCGATCGATCCGAGCAGCACGATCGGCCAGCCGCGCTGGAGCAAAAGGAAGATCCCCATCAGGAGGGCGAGGATGAATCCGGACCAGGCGACAACGAACGCACCGCGCTCGCTGATGCGGCCCTTCAGGATCGCCATCGACATGCGGGGCGACGTAATCGAGTCGATCCCGTGCCGAACGTCGTAGATCTCGTTGATAACGTTGGTCCCGATGTGCAGGCCGAGCGCACCGAGCAGCGCCGCGATGAAGAGCGGCCAGTGCATCCGCCCCTGGCTGAATGCGAGGGCACCCCCCACGGAGACCGGCAGTACGGATGCGGTGAAGCTGAAAGGCCGGACGACCTCCCACACTCCTCTAGCGCGCCGGGCGATGCCAGCCCCCACCCTACCCTCCCCCGCAAACGGGGAAGGGGCACGAACCCCGGGGGCCGTTGCCCCTGTAACCGACTCCGATGCGTAGGCGACGGCGGCGTCGAGGACCGCGTCGATCTGGGCGGTCTCTTGCAGGATCGGCTGCAGCAGGGGAACGTCCATCCCAGCGTCGCGAAAGGCCGACGCCCGCGCCGCCACTTCCTTGACCGTGCCGCAGAGGATGAAGGCGTCGAGCAGTTCATCGGGGATAAGCTCGCCCGCGCGGTGGTAGTCCTCGGCCCGCCAGGCGGTGGCGATCTGGCTGCGGAGCGCCGGGTCGAACCCCGCCCGCTTCATCGAGATGTCGCTCAGCACCGAGATCATGTAGATCACGAAGGGCTCGCGCTTTGCCCGGTTGAGCGCTTCCTGCCGGCTGCTGTCGAAGAGGCAGAGGAGGTAGCCACGGAAATCGATGTCGCCGGCGGACCGGCCATGCGTGGCCGCAGCCTCCAGTACTCGGGCGCGCATCTTCTGGAAGGCGGGCAACGACTCGGCCGGTCGCGCCAGGTAGCCGTCGGCCTTCTCGCCACATAGGTCGAGGAACGGTGTGCGGTAGGCGGCGATGTAGATCGGGATGCGGTGCGGCGGCTGAAACATCGGTTGCAGTGGGGGGACCTTGTCATTGAGCTTGAGCGGCTGACCGCTCCACAGCCGGCGGATCTGGTCGATCGCTTCCGAGACGCGCGCGACGGTGTCGTCGTAGGGAATGGCCATCTGCGAGAGCCTTAGCGGCAAGCCGCTGCCGAGGGCCAGCGTCACCCGGCGCGGGGCGAGATCGTCGAGCGCCGACATCGTCATCGCCACCACCACCGGATGCCGGGTGTAGGGGTTGAGCGCGCCCGCGCCGAGGCCGATGCGGCGCGTTTCCATCCCCATGGCGCTCAGGTAGGTGATGGGATCCCGCTCGAAGTAGCTGTCGTGCACCCAGACGGAATCGATCCCGAGGTCTTCGGCGTGGCGTGCCCAGGCGGCTAGCTCGCGCACGTCGCCGCGGGCGGCCAGACCAATGCCGACCCGGCGGCCAAGCTCTGCCATGAGATCACCGTACTCCACGGCAGCACCGGTCGCAATCGGGATCGCGCCTGAGGCGGCCATAATCGTGAGCGTGGGGCAGCAGGCGCGGGCCGATCGAATCCGCCAGATGTTCGACCAGGTGGCCGCCCGATACGACGCGCGCAACCGCCTGTTCAGCGCGGATCGCGACCGCGCCTGGCGGCGGCGCGCCGCCCGCCGCGCGGCGCTCCGGCCGGGCCAGACGGCCCTCGACCTGTGCACCGGCACGGGAAAGCTGGCCCATGAGCTGGTGCCGTTCGTGGGACCTTCGGGTCGGGTGATCGGGATCGACTTCTCGCCCGCCATGCTCGAGCTGGCCCGACAACGCGAGCGGCACGTCGACTTCCGGCTGGGCGATATCACGCACCTCAGCGAGGCCGACACCAGCGTCGATGCGGTCACGATCGGGTTCGGCCTGCGCAATGTTGTCGAGCGCGAGAGGGCGTTGCGCGAGATGTTCCGGGTACTGCGCCCGGGCGGCCGCCTCGTCATTCTCGAATTCGCGCCGCCGCCGCGTCGCCTGTTGATGCGGGCCTATCGTTTCTACCTGAGCCGCGTCATGCCGGCCATCGCCGGCCTGCGTAATGGCAATGAAGGATCGGCGTACCGATACCTGGCAGAGACGGTGCAAGCCTTTCCCCAGCCAGCTGAACTGGCGCGGCAGCTGGAAGGTCTGGGCTTTTCGGTTTCAGTCGAGCGCATGACATTCGGCATTGTCGCCCTCCATGTCGGCACGCGGCGGCGCTGATCGCCATGCTATCGCTGTGGTCGGCGCCGAACCTGCTCAGCTTCTCCCGGATCGCGGCGGCCCCCATCATCTATGTCCTGATCGTCTCCGGCGGCCGCTACGGGTATCTGGCCGCAGCGGTGCTTTTCGTCCTGGCGTCTTTCACCGATACGCTCGATGGTGAGCTCGCACGTCGCGGCAAGCTCGTCTCGCCATTCGGCATCTATCTCGACACCACGGCCGACAAGATCCTGATCGCGGTACTGCTGGTGGCATTGGCTGCGGTCCATCTCGCTCCGGGGTGGATGGCCGCCGTGATCATCGCCCGTGAATTTTTGGTGACCGGCCTGCGCAGCTACGCGGCTGCACTCGGCGTGGTCATCCCCGCCGGTGGCTGGGGAAAGGCCAAGACGATGATCACGATCGTCGCCCTCTTCCTGGTTCTGCTCGAGGGCGACGCCCGCGTCGGTGGATTGCTGAGCAGCCAGACGCCGCCAGGCAGTTGGCT
>JALYYE010000423.1 GCA_030946735.1 Candidatus Dormiibacterota bacterium | reverse complement strand
ACGGCTTGGATAACGGCCGCCGTGTCCTCGGCGAACCTGGCCATCGAGACGGTGTCTGGCCTCGTCCATGAGCCGCCATAGCCGCGGGCGTCGATTGCTACAGCCGTGTGCGTTGCTGAGAACGTTTCTAACTGCGCTCGCCAGGTCTGACGGTTAGAGCCGACGCCGTGGAGGAAAACGATCGGCGGCCCACTCCCGGCGAAGTCGTAGGCGATCCGGGCATCGGCCAGCTCCAAGATGGGCATCAGATTTCTCGTTCCCGATCAGGCCCTAGAATGCCAGCACTTGGACGAGCTCACCATCGACAAATGCTACGAGGGCGTCCCGGGAATTTGCTATGGCGGTTACGTAGCCGGTGTGGTCGCGAAGGGGCTGGGTCCCTCGGTCGCGGTCACACTAACAAAGCCAGTCCCGGTCGGGTCCACCGTCAGTCTCGAACGCGGCGAATCCCAAATGGTGCTGCGCCTCGATGGCGAGGTGGCGGCAACGGCGGTTCCAGCTCAGCTTGAAACCACCGCCCCTGACCCTGTGACGCCAGAAGCGGCTGAACGGGCGATGCAGCACTACCTCGGGTTCACCCATCACATCTTCCCGAACTGTTTTACCTGCGGTCCGGACCGAGCGCCCAGCGAAGGACTGCGTGTCTTTCCGGGACCGGTCGAGGGCCGACATGCAGTGGCAGCGGTCTGGCGCCCGCCGCCCTGGGCGTGCCGAGCGGATCGGATGGTCGCGTCGGAGTTCGTCTGGGCGGCCCTCGACTGCCCCGCTATCTGGGGTCTGGTCGTCCATGGTGGCGCCCAGGCAAACGACCGCGCGGTGAGCGGTCGCCTGACTCTGCATCAGCATGCGCCGGTTCCGAGCGACGAGTTGTGCATCGTGGTCGGCCGGCCCATTGGGCGTGAGGGCCGCAAGATCACCGCCGGCGCAGCGATCTTCTCCGAATCCGGACGGCTCCTGGTCGAGTCCCGGCAAACAATGATCCTGACCCAGAGCGGCGTTCCGCTGGACCTGAGGGCCTGGTCGCGCACGTCGTGAACAATCGCCGTAGGCGCTGGAGCCGCTTTGCTCTCTTCGGAGCCGGTGGAGTTCTCGTTGCAATCGTCGGCGTGTTCGCATTCATCGCCTTCGTACAAAGCGTCGCCCCAGGGGGCCTCGGAGTTACATCACTCGCCTGCTCCCCGAAGCCATGCCTCGACGTCCAGGATTACACGATCTGGGTCTCGAATGTCAGGGAAGGGGACGGTATCGTTCGGATGGAGGTGACGTTCCGCAATTCGAGTAGCGCGACGCACGCCTCCCCAGAGGATCTCGAGCTGGTTGACGCCAGCAAGCAGTCATCGCGGGCAATCCAGGACGTCGCGGGTTGCACCCATTGGTCTCGCACCGAGTTCAGCCACGGGGCGAAGTTGGGACCGCTGACCATCTGTTTCCGGCCTCCGTCCGCAGCCTCGCCGCTCACGCTGCGCTGGACACCCGACATGGGGTTGTTCTGCTGTGAGGCCGACCTCAAGATCAAATGAACCTCTGGCTCGCGGTCGGCGCGGTGGTCGTGCCGGTCCTGATAGTGGGCATCGTCGTCGTTACTCGCCCGAGTCACGCTGAAGACAGGCTGCGCCAGCCAGAGCGCGTGTCACGTCCTGCGGGAACAGCGGGCTCTTTCGACACCTCCGCGCTCAGAGACTGGCTGCTGTCCGCGATAGCCGAGCGCAGGACCGGCATGTTGCAGCTGACGGCCGGCGGCCAGACATGTTCACTCTATTTCCTCTTTGGCCACTTGTTCCATGCGGCGAGCGACACGCTCACGGGTGAGCCAGCCCTTCAAGAGTGCTTGACCTGGCAGGACATCCACTACACGTTCAATTCGAAGGCGAAGCTTCCGACGGATGAGACTATCGAGCGGCCGACCGCCGAGATCCTGGCTTAGGAGACGGCTTCGGTTTCGCGTGCGCCGACGCGCGAGCTTTGGCCCCCGTCTTCGGTGTAGTCCCGGAGGACCTTCGACCGGCTCGGGTGCCGCAGCTTCCGCAGCGCGGTGGCCTCGATCTGCCGGATCCGCTCTCGGGTCAGGCCCATGCGGCGGCCAACCTCCTCGAGGGTGCGCGGCTCGTCGTCGACCAGGCCGAAGCGCAGCTGAACCACGCGGCGCTCCCGCGGGCGCAGGGTTGCCAGGATGTCCTCGACCTCGTTGCGGAACATGGCTTCGCTGGCCGCCTCAAGCGGCGCGATCGCCATCTTGTCCTCGACAAAATCGCCCAGGTGCGAATCCTCTTCCTCGCCGATGGGCGACTCGAGGGACACCGGCTGCTGCGAGATCTTCTTCAGCTCCTGCACCTTGTCAACGGTGATGCCCATGCCGTAGGCAAGCTCCTCCTCAGTCGGCTCGCGGCCGAGCTGCTCGAGGAGCGCCCGCGACACACGCGCCAGCTGGTTGAGGGTGTCGACCATGTGGACCGGGATGCGGATCGTCCGCGCCTGGTCGGCGATGGCGCGAGTGATCGCCTGGCGAATCCACCAGGTCGCGTAGGTCGAGAACTTGAAGCCTCGCTTGTAGTCGAACTTCTCGACGGCACGCATCAACCCTAGGTTGCCTTCCTGGATCAAGTCGAGGAACGACAGCCCGCGGTTAAGGTACTTCTTGGCCACCGAGACCACCAAACGGAGGTTCGCCTCGGTCAGGTGATGGCGCGCCTCTTCCGAGCCGGCCTCCATCTCCTTGGCCAATTCGACTTCCTGCTTGGCGGTAAGCAGGTTGACGCGGCCGATCTCTTTCAGGTACATCCGAACCGGGTCGTCGAGGGCCACTGAGCTGACCACCTCGACCTCGGTGAGGGTCTCCTCCTCGTCGGCGTCCTGCTCGGCCTCGCCGTCGGCAGTTACCGAGATCCCCATCTCCTGGAAGACCGCGGCGACGCGAACGAAGCCGTCGGCATTACCCTCGATCGAAGGGAACGCCTTCATCACGTCGTCAGGAGAGAGGTAACCTTGATCCTTCCCCTTGAGGATCAGCGCTTCCGCGCTCAGCACCAGCGGATCGACTTGGACCCGCGCCTTAACCTTTGTCACCCGGGTTTTGTACCCAAAGTCTGACGTATTCAGACAGGGTTCGTCTAGTGTTTCCTTTGTTGCTACGGACCGGCTATAACTTTTGCCCACAGTTCATACTGCTGAATTCGCTATTTGTGCGGCTTTTTCGCCTCAAGCGGCTCTATCGGCCGCGCCTGAGCGGCTTTCCCGCTCGGCGAGCCACGCAAGCACCAGGTCGGCCCGATGAGCTAGCTGATGAAATAGCCCCGCGCCAGGTCGCAGCCGAGGGCGCCCAGCAGGGCGTCATCCGGCGTGTCCTCCAATAGCCGCACCCGCAAGGGTTCGGACACAGACATATGTGCCAATTCGCCGAGATAAGGTGCGTAATTTAGCTGCTCGTCGAAACAAATAGTCCAAATCACCTAGGGAATCGGCGATTAGACTTGGAAGGTGCGACAGATTTCGCAAACGGCGGGGGAGGAGCTCCTCTGGGTCCAGCCGGCCGCCCGCCGGCGGGAGCACGAGCTGCATGCTGGCGATGACGTCGTAGCGACGCTCCGCTTTCAGCGCGGGAGCCTCGCCGATGCCGAGGCGGAGGGCCAGCACTGGACATTCAAGCGGCAGGGCTTCTGGCAGCCGCGGGTCACCGTGCGCGTTGCGGGAGCTGATGCCGAAGTTGCGGTCTTCCGACCCAACTGGGCGGGCGGCGGAACGCTCGAGCTCGCCGACGGCCGCACCCTGGATCTTCGCTCAGGAAACTTCTGGCAATCCCAGTGGGTTTGGCAGGAGAAAGATCGGCCGGTGATCCTTTTCAAAGGGCGACACGGCATCGTGAAGGCAAATGGCGCCGTCGAAATCCAGGCCGGCAGCGCCGGACTTCCGGATGCGCCGTTGCTGGTCTTGCTCGGCTGGTATTTGATCCTTCTCCACGCCGAGGATTCGAATGCCGCGGCCGGCAGCACCGCGGCGGCCGTGACCGTGACCAGCAGCTAAACGAAACAGCCGGAACGCACTCTGACCACGCGCCGGCTCAATCGCGCGCTGCTCGCGCGCCAGTTCCTGCTCGAGCGTTCTTCCCTGCCCATGGTCGAGACGATCGAGCGCATCGGTGGGCTGCAGACGCAATACGCGCCATCGGGATATATCGGGCTCTGGTCGCGAATGCGAAACTTCCGGCGCGAGGCGCTCACCACCGCGCTGGAGCAGCGCCAGGTCATTCAGGGGACGCTGCTGCGCAGCACGATCCACATGGTCTCGGCGAAGGACTACTGGTTGTTCTCAGCCGCGGTCAAGAAGGGTCGCCAGGATTGGTGGCGCCGGGTCACCCGCAAGTTGTACGGAGAGGTCGATGTGGAGGCAGCCGTGGCGCTCTTCAAAGCAGCGCTGACGACCGGCCCGCGGCGCGCCACCGACCTGAAGGAACTCCTCGCGCGGCGCGGATTCCCACCGGCCGCCTGGAGCGGCATCGGGCTATGGGTCGACATGGTTCGCGTTCCGCCGTCCGGGACGTGGGACCAACGCAAAGCCGACCTCTACGGCCTGGCAGAGAAGTGGGTTCATCCAGCGGCACCGACCGAGACGGACGGCGCCGAGCACATTATTCGTCGCTACCTTGGCGCCTTCGGCCCGGCGTCGTTGCGGGAGATCGCCGACTGGGGCGGCATATCTCATACGATCCTCCTGCCGGCGATCGATCGACTTCCGCTCCGGCGCTTCCGCGACGAGCAGGGCAAGGAACTCCTCGACCTTCAACGGGCGCCACTGCCGGACCCGGAAACACCCGCGCCCGTGCGCTTCTTACCGACCTGGGACGCGACGCTGCTGGTTCACGCCCGCCGCACCCAGATCCTGCCGGAGCCGTACCGGCCGCTGGTCTTCAACACCAGGACGCCGCACTCGGTGCCGACCTTCCTGGTCGATGGCGCTGTCGCTGGAACCTGGCGCTACGAGGGCGGCCGTGTCGAGGTCAAACCCTTCGAGCCTCTTCCCAAAGCCATCCGCAAAGAGGTCGACGACGAGGCGAAGCGGTTGACGGACTTCCACAAATAGAAACAGCGCCCCGTGAGGGGCGCTGTTCTTGTCGAAAGTCGAATCGTTAGCGGCCCTGTCCGGGCTGGGTCGGCCACGTGGTCGTCTTCTCAGGCTGACCGGCCGGCTTGGAAGGCCAGTTCTGGCCCGGCTGGCTGCCACCCTGCTTCTGCGGCCACTGCTGGCCCGGTTGCGGTTGCCCGCCCTGCTCGCCGTGCTTCTTCTCGCGCTTGCTCATCAACTTTCCTCCTGCCGAATGAGTTCGAGTGCATCGACTATATGGCCGCGCGAGCCGATTCAATCGCCCGTCAGCGACATTTCACCGGTTGCCGCAACTCCGCCACGGCTTCGCGCTGATCCTCTAAGCCGTCCGCGACGAACTGCTCCCGGGTCGGTAACGATCGTGTGACTCGCCGCAGGAATCGAACGGGTCCGTCCCGCGTCAGGCTTCCTTGAGGAAGATGACTCCATCCATCTCGTTCAGGTGGCCAGGGTCGAGCGGGAAGTAGCCGTTGTTGGGTGCCATGTCGGTCCGCACCACCAGCTTCGGGCCCATGCCGCTCAGAGCGTTGGTGAGGCTTCCCGAGTTGAACAGGTACCCGCGCTCCGGAAGAGCGAAGAGGGTTCCCTCGAGTGTCTCCGCCGCTGGGGCCCTGAGCCCCTGGTGTGGCGCCGCCCCGAGCGCTGAGGTTAGGACGGCGTACTGGGTACCCAACTGTGCGCCGATGATCGCTCCAGCGCTCCACCACTCCAGCGACAACTCTCCCAGGTGCCATTTGCTGAGCCCCTTCTGCAGGTGGAGATTGTGGGCGAATACCAGCGTTGCTCCACGCTGACCCTCGCGAGCGGCGATGGCATTGAGGTTGTCGGCCATCATCACGTCGCGCAGACCGAGGAGTCGCGCGATACGAGCGTCCGATGTCTCCGCCATCGCGGCGTGGTAGCGGAGCAGCCCGGCTGCTGTCCGCCCGTACAGGTACGCGCGCCACCACTCATCCCCTGACGTTGAGGCAATCAGCCGTGGAGACTCCGAGATGAGCACGGCAACAAGATCGTCTGCGAGCAGGCGCAGCTTGTTGGCTTCAGCGAGGCTCCGACCGATTGGGAGGGGTCCATGACCGCGAGTGGATTCGACCACCGCTCGTCGGCGCCAGACAGGTCGTCGATAATCCCCGCCGTTACCGGAAGCAGCTTGCCGTCGACGTTCGCCGCGAGGTAGGCGTGCAGCGCCTCGAGCGCGGGTCGCGGGCTTTCGGCGTGGGTCATCTCCATGGGTGCGTCGAACCCGTAGAACCTGAGCCTGTCACCGGCATCACGGGTCTGGTTGTACTGCGTCATCCATTCGAGGAGTTCGCGGTTCGCTTCCGCCTTCCCGAACCCATGGCTGAAGCCGGACCGCATCACCTCGTCGAGCTGTCCCTCTCCGTCGGCGACGAAGGCATCCACCTTAAGGGCGGCCAGGCAGTCGGTTTCGATGGCGATGGACCGGTAGCCGTCGCTCTCGACAAGATGCTGGAACGCCTGATTTCGCAGCCGCGGGAATGCCTCCACGCCGTGCATCGGTTCTCCCAGCCCCAGGAGCCGGGGCCTCGTCGCAAGCGAGCCGAGAAAGTGCACAAGCGCGCCACCGATGCCGGCGCCCTCGCCGGAGAACGCCCAGCCGGCCTCCGGGAGGGACGGTCGACCGGTCAATATTTTCCCTCGATCCAGCGGACGTACCGGTCGGCCGACCTCTGGATCGCCACCTTGCCGTCCCGCTCGACGACTCGGTCCCACCAGCCGCCGTAGATCCGGTCGAACCGGTAGGGCTCAACCGTCGCCACGATTCGCCGGACCTCACTCGCGGACAGCGGGATCAGGTTCGGATAGCTCCGCATGAAACTCACGAACCGGCGGTCCGATGCCACCGTGATGGTGTCGCCGGTGAATAACGCGCCTCGGCCGTCCGCCCCGCCTGCCCAATGAAGGACGGCGCTCCCTTCGAAGTGCCCACCCGACTGGATCAGCGTCACGCCTGGAAGCGGCTCGACGGTGCCCTCCCAGTGCTTGATGGCCGGGTCCGATCGCATCACCCACTCGCGATCGGCCGTCGGGATGTAGATCGGCGCGTGACCGAAGGCGCGACTCCACTCCACGTTGACGCCATAGAAATGCGGGTGCGACATCGCGATGCCATGCAGTCCGCCCCGCGCGCGGACGCCCGCGATGCCCTCGTTATCGATCAATCCGAAGC
The DNA here is from genome assembly GCA_030946735.1 of Candidatus Dormiibacterota bacterium. Taxonomy (GTDB): domain Bacteria; phylum Chloroflexota; class Dormibacteria; order CF-121; family CF-121; genus CF-13. Next base: position 404 of record JALYYE010000423.1, on the reverse strand, counting down.
AGTCCCACAGAAAGTTGCCGGCGGGCGTCTGGACGAGCAGGGCGCGCTGGCCGATGCCGACCGGTGGATCCGCCCCGATCCCGGTGAGGCCCGCCTCGAGCTCTCGGACTTCGGTGCGGTGGCCTTCGCCGCGCAGCCCGGTGAGGGTGACCCAGCGCTGCCCACCCGGTGGAACGTATTGCCGCTCGTCGTCGCAGATCGCGCAATGCGCCGGCGGTTTCTCGCTTTCCGCGTGCTGCACGCCGCAGGTTCGGCAGATGTAGGCGTCCACCGGCTAACGATACAATCGCTCAACCATGGAGATGGTGCGCGCGATCGAGGAGGCGGAAAAGCGGCTCGAGGGCATCGCGACGACGACGCCGCTGCAGCCGTCGATCCGGCTGTCCGAGCAGTACGGTGCCACC
>JALYYE010000425.1 GCA_030946735.1 Candidatus Dormiibacterota bacterium | reverse complement strand
CTCCTGGTCGGCCTGGCGAACGCCATCGGCCCGCTCGTTCTCGGGGGGTTCGAGGCGGCGTCGATCTTTGCCGTGATGGCGGTTGTCTTGCTGGTTCGTCCGCGTGGGCTGCTCGGCCTGCGGCAATGACCGGTCTGCGTCGCGCGATCCTCCGACGCCGACCGCTTGCCTTACTGGCATTTCTGCTGTTCCTGATCAGCGTGCCGGCCTGGGCGCCCAACCGCTTCTGGATCAACGTGGCCTCACAGGCGCTGATCTTCGCGATCTTCGCGATGTCGCTCGATCTTCTCCTTGGCTATGGGGGCATGCCATCGTTCGGCCACGCGGCCTTCTTTGCGGCCGGCGCCTACGGCTGCGCCCTCTGGGCGTTGCACCGAAGTCCGGATCTGCTGCCACTTCTGGTCGTTGGGTTGGCGGCGGGTGCCGGTCTGGCCCTGATTGGGGCGCTCGCGCTGCGAGCCCGCGGAATCTTCTTCTTGATGCTCACCCTCGCCTTCGCGCAGATGGTCTGGAGCGTCCTTTCCAACAACCAGCTGGCAGCGGTCCTGGGCGGCGACATCGGACTGATCGGGGTCCCCCGGCCGGTGTTGCCGTTTCTGGCGGACATCAACCTCTTTCAGGCTGCCAATTTCTACTTTCTGACCCTGGTCGTGGCGGTCGCCGTCTACCTCGTGTTGGTCGCCATCGTCGCGTCTCCCTTTGGCCGCACGCTCGAGGGGATCCGCGAGAACGAAGGGCGCATGCAATCGTTGGGCACCTCCACGTTCCGCTATCGAGTTGCCGCGTTCGTCATCGCCGGGGCTCTCGCGGGACTTGCCGGGACGCTGAGCGCGAGCTTCAACTATTCCGCGACGCCCTCCAGCGCCTTCTGGACGACCTCCGGATTGGCGATGATCGCCGTCATCGTCGGCGGCGCTCGGTCCCTGCTCGGACCTGCGGTCGGCGCCATGCTGGTCGTCCTCTTGCAGCTTGGTCTGTCGAGCCTCCCGGCGCGCGGTCTGGCTGAGCACTGGCAGCTTTTACTGGGCGCGGTCTTTATCGCCTTCGTCCTCTTTTTGCCGGGTGGCATGGTCGCGCTGTTGCGCCGGGCGCATTGAACCTCTCCGCGGCGTCGGTCACGGTGCGCTTTGGCGCGGTCGCTGCGCTGCAGGATGTCAGTCTGGAGATTGCCAGCGGGGAGCGCCGCGCCCTGATCGGGCCCAACGGCGCGGGCAAGACCACCCTGTTCGATGTGATTACGGGTAGTAGACGACCGACGTCGGGACGCGTCCTACTGGCAGGCGCCGATGTGACGCGGGTGAGTACCTCGCGTCGGGCACGCCTCGGCCTCGCCCGAACCTTCCAGCGCTCAGCCCTTTTTCCGGACCTGACCAGCGCCGAAAATCTCGCCCTGGCGGTGCGGGCAAGGATGCGAATAGGCTGGCGCGTCTGGCCGAGCCGGACGGAACGCACGGTCGCGGGGGAGGTGTCATCGCGCCTGGAGGCTGCCGGGCTGGCGTCCCTGGCGCGGCGACCGGCCCGCACTCTCGCCCACGGTGAACAGCGCTCGCTCGAGATCGAGCTTGCCCTAGCCGGCCAGCCCCGGCTTCTGCTGCTGGACGAACCAATGGCGGGGTTGTCGGGCGCGGAGCGGCAGTCCGCGGTCATCCGGCTGCAAGCGCTGCCCGAGGAGGTGACCCTGGTGCTCGTCGAACATGACCTCGACGTGGTCTTCGCGGTCGCCCAGCGGATCTCCGTGCTCGACCACGGCGTGCTGATCGCCGAAGGAACGCCCGCCGAGATTCGCGCTGACCATCGGGTGCAGGAGGTTTATCTTGGCCGAGGCGAATAGCAAACCGGATCGGCTGCAGGTCGAGGACCTCTGCGTCGCCTACGGCGGGAGCACCGTCGTTCGCAACACATCGCTACGCGTTGGCTGGGGTGAGGCCGTCGCGCTGTTGGGCCGCAATGGCGCCGGGAAGACGTCGACCCTAATGGCCATCGCCGGCGCCCTCACGCCGCAACGTGGCACCGTGCGCGTTGACGGCGTCGAGGTCCAGGGGCAACCTGCGCACCGCGTCGCACGCCGCGGCATCACGCTGGTGCCGCAGGGTCGACGAATCTTCCCCAGCTTGAGCGTGAGGGAGAACCTGACTCTGGCGATGCGCGGCGGCGACCTCAACCTGGTCCATCGATTGTTCCCGGTGCTCGCCGAGCGGGGCAGCCAACCGGGCCTCGCCCTCTCCGGCGGCGAGCAGCAAATGCTCGCCATCGGGCGGGCCCTGATGACGGCTCCCACCGTGCTTTTGCTCGACGAGCCGTCGGAGGGACTCGCCCCGCAATTGGTGCGGCGGATCGGTGAGCTCCTTCAGCAGCTGCGCCAGGAGCAGCAG
>JALYYE010000424.1 GCA_030946735.1 Candidatus Dormiibacterota bacterium | reverse complement strand
ATGCGAAAGAGCAACTGATTGATATAGCGTTCGCGCCCCATCAGCCGGGTGTTCATTGACGCCGTCGTCTGCAGCTGCTCTTTGACGCGGTCCCAACGACGGACGTTCTGGATCGCTACCGCCGCCTGTTCGGCGAACGCCTTGAGCTGGTCGAGGTCGGTGGCGGCGATAGGGTTGAGATTGTCCCGGTAGACATTGAGAACACCGCTGACCTCGTCCGAGGCTTCGACCTCGGAGCGGTTCAGCAGCATGCCATCATCCATGGCTTCCTGCGCCGTGGACTCACCGCAGAGCACCGAGATCATGGTCTTCAGGCCGGTCTTCTCGACCGTCTCGACAAGCGCCTTGGGCAGCATCTCGCGAATCGGGGACACCCAGGGTTTGCCGGTGCGCATGACGTCCCCGGCGGCCGGCGCGCCCCATGCGATCGGCTGCTGGATGACGGTTTCCGCTACACCGTGAGAGCCGATCACCTCGAGTTCCAGCGTCTTGGGATTGCGCAGCGCCAGCAGCGCCGCCTTTCCGCCGACCAGCTCCCTGGCACTGGAGAGGACGAACTCGATCACCTGCTTGCTGTCGTTCGCGGTCGACAGCTCTCGTGCCTTGCGGACGAGCGTGGTCAGATGGTCCTCGCGCTGCTTGAGCAGGTCGACGAGCCTCGCGTTGATCAACGCATTCGACGCGTCCGTCGCAACTCGGGCGAGGTTGCGCAGGTCATGCTCTGTGAAGGGGTCGGTGGCCGCGCGCGCCAGTGTCAGCACACCGAGACCTTCCTTGCCGGCCAGCAGCGGCACGGCCACGAAAGATCTTGGCTGGTGCTTGGGGTCCGACGCCTTGAAGCGCGCGTCTGTGCGGCTGTCGCGTACCAAGACCGGTTCTCGATGCGACAGCGCCCAGCCGGCGATCCCTTCGCCGACTTTGAAGCGGGACATCTCGCTGATCGCAATTGGACTGTTTCTGGCCGCTTCAACTTTTAGCTCTTCTTGCAGCTCATCGACCAGGGCCAGCGTACCGCGCTCGAAGCGAACGAGCTCCGAGGCGGCATCGAGCACGCTGTCGAGGGCCCCACGCCACTCGACCGACGATGAGAGCCGCTGGGCTGCTTTGATGGTGGCTTGTGAGGTCTTGACGGCCTGCTCAGCCTCGGCCAGCTGCGCGCGAGCCACGTCCCAGCGGGCGGAAAGCGCATCGAACTCGAGCTGAAGGTGGTGGTGCGCGGCCTGCGCCTCGACGGCGCGATCCAGGTCGGCCTGCAGCCGACCGTTGGCACGCTTCAGGTCTTCGATCTCGGCTTGCAGCCCGTTGATCCGTTCGTCGACGCCCTCCTGCTCCACCTTGAGCGCGGCGACCTCCGCGTCGCGGGACGCGATCGTCGCGTGCGCCGTCGCGAGCTGCGCGGCTAGCCGGTCGCGCTCCGAGGTAGCGTTGGCGCGGCTGCGGGTCAGGTCCGCCAGGCGGGCCGCGAGATCCTGTCGTTCCCGATCGAGCGTCTCGTAGGCGGTCTGCAGCGTGGCGTGCGAGGCGACGATGCGTTCCAGCTCCTGGACGCGGGCGGCGTGCTGCTCCACGATGTTGCGCTGCTCAGCCGCCTCGCTTTCCAGCGCCGCCGCGCGGCCGCGATGCCGGCTGATTTCGTTTTCGCTCTGCTCGAGTAGCCGCTGGTTCCGCTCGAGCACGCGTCCCTGCTGTCGCTGCGCCTTGAGGAGCTCGGCCAGGTCCTGGCGCAGACGAGCCTGCGTGGCGTAGGCCTCCTCGAGCTGCACCTGCAGCGCCCGGCCGTCGGACGCCGGATCAACCACCCGCCGTGCGGGGGCCGGGCTGGGTTGCGGCGTGATGGCCGGCGGAGTCTTCGACGCCGAGGGCTGGGCCGGCAACGCCGGCTTGTCCTCGGGTTCTTGCCGCCGAGTGAATGTCCACCTCGGCATAGGTCAGTCCGCCGTGGCGCCCTGCGCCGCATCGCCGCCGGCGTGGCGGGTCTGCCCCTCGATGACCTGGAGACCGCTCTGTCCGAAAACGTCCGTCGGGAAGTCTTCGCCGTTGGCTTTCAACCTGGGCAGCAGCTTGGGCACCACCCCGGTCCAACGGAAGGTCCCGAGGACATTGCCCTCTTCGTCGATACCGGTCTGGTCGAACAGGCAAATGTCCTGCAGCTGAATCTGGTTGCCGTTGATTCCGGTAATTTCGGAAATATGCGTGACGACCCGGCGGCCATCGCGCAACCGAGCCTGCTGCACCAGCAGAGTGATGCCGCCCACGATCTGCTCGCGGATAGCCTGGAAGGGCAGGTCCGAGCCCCCCATGATGACCATCGTCTCGATCCGGTTGATCGCGTCCTTCGGACTATTGGCGTGGACCGTGGTCATGCTGCCGTCGTGGCCCGTGTTCATCGCCTGGAGCATGTCGAGCGTCTCCGCGGCGCGGCATTCCCCCACGACGATGCGGTCGGGCCGCATACGCAGGGCATTGACGACGAGATCCCGGATCGCGATCGCACCGCGACCTTCGACGTTGGCGCTGCGCGCCTCCAGGGTGACCAGGTTGCGCTGCCGAAGCTGCAGCTCGGCCGTGTCCTCGACGGTGACGACACGTTCGGTGTCCGGGATGAAGTTCGAAAGCACGTTCAGCGTCGTGGTCTTGCCCGAGCCCGTTCCGCCGCTGACCACCATGGAGATGCGCGACCGAACACAGGCGCGGATGAAGTCCGCCATGTCGTGGTTCAGCGTTCCGAAGTTCACGAGATCCTGGACTTTGTACGGCACCCGCGAGAACTTCCGGATGGTGATGCTCGAGCCCTGCACAGCCAGCGGGGGAATCACGATATTTACCCGGGAGCCATCGGGAAGGCGGGCGTCCACCATGGGCGAGGACTCGTCGACCCGCCGACCAATCCGGGCGACGATCCGATCGATGACTTTGCGAAGCTCGCGTTCGTTCTCGAACACCAACTCCGACTGCGCCAGGCGGCCGCGACGTTCGGCGAAGATCGTCTTGGGCCCGTTGACCATGATTTCGCTGACTTCCGGGTCCTCGAGCAAAGACTCCAACGGACCGAGGCCGAGGACGTCGTGCATGATCAGCTCGGCAAGCTCGGCACGGTCGTGCTTCGTCAGCTTGAGCTTGGCCTCGTCGCAGTACTCGTCGGTTAGCGCCTCAATACGGCGTTGGATGACGTCGCTGCTGACCGTGTCCGAGTTCTGGCCGAGCGCCGCGATCAGGCGCTCATGGATGGTCCTCTTGATGGCGTCGACGTTGGGGATACGCGCCGCGATGTTCTGCGGCTTGACGACCAGGCTGGACAGACCCGACAGCGGCGCGGGCTCGCCTTTGTCCGGCTTCTCCGGAAGCTTGCCTTTGTTGAGTTTGTCAACGAGCAGCATCGGATCCTCCTGGTTTCATCAGCAACGCGGGCCTTACCGGGGAGCGTAGCCTGCGCCGGCCCCCCCGCTTATCCGCCGGTTAGCCCCTCCTTGGGCCGAACGGCGGATACCCGGCGCAAGCCTCTCCGTTAGCAAAACGTGCGTTCCGGTGGATTCCGGCACAGAATGCCGGCCGGTCATGGCCGGCTAGCTCGCCTTGCGTTCCGGAAACTCGTCGAGCAGGCCATGCTGGGTCGCCCAGACGGCCGCCTGTGCACGCGAGCTGAGGTTGAGCTTGCTCAGAATATTCGAAATATGATGCTTGACGGTCTTGTCAGAGAGAAACAGATCCGCCGCGATTTGCTTGTTGGTCTTGCCGTGGGCGGCCAGGCGCAGCACACGCTTTTCTTGATCCGAGAGCGCCGCCCGGACCACTTCGTCCGAGCTGGCAGCCATCTTCCGGATCCGTTCCAGGACCTTGCGAGTGACCTCCGGATCCAGTAATGACCGGCCCTCGGACACGGAGATCACGGCATCGATCAGGCCCGCCTTGTTGATCTCTTTGAGTAAGTACCCTGAAGCGCCGGCCATGATGGATTCGTACACGGCGTCTTCGTCGGCATAGGACGTCAGCATGATGACTTTGCTGCCGAGGTTGCGTCCCAGGATCTCGCGGCAGGCGTCGATGCCACTGCCACCCGGCATGCGCACATCCAGCAGTACGACATCGGGACGCAACAGCGCGGCCTGGTACACGGCGTCCTGGGGGGAGGCGGCTTCACCGACCACGCGGATACGTGGATCGGATTCGAGGATCGATCGCAGCCCGAGGCGGATCATCTCGTGGTCGTCGGCGATCAAGAGCCGAACGTTTCCAGTATTCATCGGCTGTACGGAAACACCGCCTCCAGCCGCGTCCCCGCTCCCGGCGCGCTCTCCAGCTCGAGGGTGGCACCGAGCTCGCGCACGCGCTCCTCGATATTGGCCAGGCCGTGGCCCTGCTGGATCGCCCGCGCCGGTCGCGCATCGACATCGAATCCACGACCATCGTCCTCGATGACGAGCCGGGCGCCGCTGGCACCGAAATCGAGGGACAAGGTCGCGCGCGTCGCCTGGGCGTGCTTATAGATGTTGGCGAGCGTCTCCTGAATGATGCGGAAGAGTGCGATCGAGATCGCGGGCGATAGCTCCTCCTCGGCGGGCGCGCCTACCGTGGCGTGAACCGGGATTCCGGTCGCCTCCTGGAACTGGCGGCAGAGGTCCAGCACCCACTGGCCGATTTCTTTTTCTTTCATGATGATCGGCCGCAGCTGATAGATAAATGTCCGCATCTCGGACAGAACATGGTTGGTCTGCTGGATGGAGCCGGTCAGCACGGGCGCCACGGCATTGGGCTGCTCGGCCACCAGGTCGCGCGCGTGCTCGAGCTGCAGCCCAAGGGCGTACACATACTGGACCAGGCCATCGTGCATGTCGCGGGCGATGCGGTTGCGCTCGGCCACGACGGCCATTTCGTTCTGTTGCTCCTGCACCCGCGACTGCAGCCGCAGGCGTTCCATGCCGAGCGCCACCTGGCGCCCGATCTCGTCCAGCAACTCCACCTCGGCGGGGGTCAGGCGGTCCGCATCCGCGAAGCCAACGATCAGGGCGGCGATCAACCGGCTCTGCCAGCGGACCGGGACGGCAACCAGCGCCTGCGACTCGCTATGTGACCAGAAGGCGTCGTCGAACAGTGCCGGACGGGCTGATCGCTGCACGATGAGCGGTTGGGCCGCCTCCTGCAGCGCAGCCATCAGCGGCAGCGCCGTCACCGGCTGGCTGCGAAGTGACTCAAGGCCGAAGGCCGGCGGATCCGCGGCATCGAAGGCCGCCTCGATGATCTCGCCCTCCTCGTCCGGCACGATGACGGCGGCAGCAGTGGCGCGCATGGCAAAAGCCACCTGTTTAACGGCCCGCTGCAGCAATTCCGGCGTCGTTACCGCCTCGCTCCCCGCCTGGGCGGTGGCCAGCAGCGCTTCCGCGCGGCGCCGCGAGGCTCGCTCGGTCTCAAAAAGTCGCGCATGGTCGATCGCCACGGCCGCCTGGCTCGCGATCGCCTCCACAAGCCGCTGATGCTCGGGACCGAACGGCTCCTTGGCGGCGCGCACCAGCACCAGTGCACCCAGCAGGTTGTCCTGCGCCCGCAGCGGCGCGGCGAGTACGGTCTTCGCCCGTCGCTCGGGACCGGTGACTTTATAACGCGCATCCTTGGAGGAGTCCTGGATCAGCGCTGTCGCACCGTGGCGGACGACCCAGCCGACAACGCCCTCGCCCACCTGAAAGCTTTTGACTTCTTTGAGGGCGACCGGGACGCCCAGGGCGGCTTTTACATGCAACTCACTACGAGTGTCATCGAGCAAAAACACCGTCGCCGCGTCGAAGGCGACCAGGGCATTCATACGCTCGAGAATTTCTTTGAGCGTGCGGTCCAGGTCGAGCGAGGTGCTGAGCGCGGCGCTGACCTGGGTAAGCAGACGGTAAGACGGGGCAGGGGTCGGACTCCCACCCGCGATGACGCGGAGCCGGCCCGGTTCGACTTTACGCGCACGCTCCGTCATGGGCCGTTGAATAGGTGACGCCGGGAGGGCTGACTCCATGCCGTAATGACAACCTCGTTACACACCGACACAGGCTCGGGCTCGTGGCGGCCCGGGCTCATGAGTTACTAATGAGCCCCCGATAAACTGGGGGCGTGAGGCGGCGCGGCGCGGTACTCCTGGTTGCTGCTGCCTTGCTCGTCGCTTGCGATCCGGTGGTTCCCAAGCCCGCGGGACCGAGCGCGGAGTCGGCGCTCGAGCTGATGTTCGAAAACAAGTACGCAGCGGCAACCACCCAACTCCAGGACCTCATCAAGGCGCACCCGCAGGACGCGAAGGATCATGCCACCTATGCGCTGGTCCTCAACTACCAGACGAAACAGAAGCCGGCGCTCGACGAGGCGCTCAAGGCGAAGAAGCTCGCTCCCAACGACGCCTTCGTCCTGACGGTCCTCACACGGGTCGAAGATTGGAACAGTGACCTGCAGTCGGCGGCTCGCGACGGCGCGGCCGCCATCAAAGCCGCACCGAACTCGGCGCTGGCGCGAGCCTTCTACGGAGAAGCGCTCGCCGACGTCGGCCGCTACGACGAGGCCAAGGCGCAGCTGACCAAAGGCGCCGATCTCGCCAAGAAGGGATCGGCCTACGACCGGGCCGAAGTCGAACGGAACTGGGGGAACTATTACCGCGACAAGAAGGACTATCCGCAGGCGCTCAATCACCTCAAGCTGGCCGCCGGCGCCCAGCCGAAATGGGTGGAACGGCTGCTGGAACTGGCGCGCTTTGCGATTGCCCGGCAGGACCTGACGGCCGCCACCGACTTCCTCAAGCGGGCCGCGACCCTCTGGCCGGATGACGCCGGCTTGCGCGAGCAGTTGGGCGATGTCGCGCTCTTCGCCCAGGATTACAACGTCGCGAAGGCGGCCTATGAGGCAGCCCTCAAATTGCAGCCGCGCAGCGCGCTCGATCTAAAGATTCTTGGCGACATCGCGGTTGCCCTCGACAAGGATCCGACGACGGCTGCCAAGGATGAGCGCGCCGCGATCGCGGCCGAGCCGACCGACCAGGAAGCGGGTGCTTACCTGGTGGCGATCCTCCGCTACCTGGCCAAGGACGAGACCGCCGCGGCGCAGGCGGCCAAACAGACGGTGGCCCCGGGCGGGTCGAGCACGGCACCGGCGGCCACCTTCGTCGACCTGGACAAAGCCGCGGTCGACCGGCAGGCGGTTGCCCTCGATACTGTCAATCGCTACCGCCGGCTGGCGGGCCTGACACCGGTCACCAGCTCCATGGTGATACATCAGGCCGCACTGGCACACGCCTTCTATACGTTCTTCAATGGGGCGCTGCCGAGCATTCGCGACCTCGGCATCCACAAGGAGGAGTCGACCGGCCAGGGATACACCGGGGACAACGTCCTGACCCGGGCGCAGCACTTCGGTTATCCGCAGCGCTCCATGGCCGAGGTCATCACGCACCGATCCGAGCCGGCGGGCGCGGTGGCCGACTGGATCGATTCTGTCTATCATCGCTTTCCGCTGCTGCGCGCGGACCTGGTGGAGCTGGGCTACGGCGACGCGTACCTGGGGCCGATGAGCGTCCAGGTGATGGACATGTCCTATCGGGAGAAAGCGACGGGGCGGATCATTCTCTATCCAGCCGCCAACCAGACCAGCGTGCCCGTCGCCTTCAACGGCAACGAAATCCCGGACCCGGCGCCGAACGCCAGCTATCCCATCGGCTATCCGGTAACGGCCACCTTCGACCGGAACGCCACCGTGACCGTCAGCGCCTTCCATTTCCGCGATCCCGCAGGCACCGACCTGCCTGGCATCTCACTGCCACCGTCGGGCGAGACGGAGAATTCGTTCGCCTACCTGGCCAACGTCCCGCTCAAGGC
>JALYYE010000422.1 GCA_030946735.1 Candidatus Dormiibacterota bacterium | reverse complement strand
AAATCATGGCCGGGAACATCGACATTACGTGTAACCCGACGGCGATGGGAACAGCGGATGGCGGAAACAACAACGCGAATGTCGTCCCCACCCAGAGCGGTTCTGGATCGCAGGGCGGGTCGACCGCAACGCAGACGTCGATGACCAGCAACTCCGTGATGGCGACCTGCGGCATCATCGACGTGATCTACCAGATTACGAGCGCCGCCACGGTCGGTAACTCCAGTGCCGAGGCCTCGCCGACTTCGAATGGTGTGGCCGCGGTCTCCGACTCGGGCTCGACCGCCACGACCACGACGACCGGGTCGGTCGGCTCCGGCAATGGCGGCTCCGGGAGTGGCGACACGGACAACGATGATTCGAGCAACGGCGGCTCGGGTTCAGGCGGCTCGGGTTCAGGCGGCTCCGGCGGCGGAGCGAGCGGAAGCGGGACCGGCGCCAGCGGCGGGTCCGGCGCAGGCGCGTCGGGCGGATCGTCGAACGCCGGCGGTGAGGTCAGCGCTATTGTCGGCCTCAACCAGAGCAATGCCGCAGCCAGCGGCTTGGCTACCCTGGCAACGACTGGCGGCGGCTTGATGATGGCTCAGCAGGCCGGTGCCAACTCGATGGCGATGATCCCGTTTTTGGCTGGCGCCATGGTTGGTGCCCTCGGGGCGCTTGGTCTACGCAAGCGCCAATCGATGGTTCGGGTCTAACCCACCCACTCCTCTCCCCCCAGACCGCCCGGGCGCAAGCTCGGGCGGTCTGTTTGTTATCTCTAGCTGCCGCCGAGACACTGGGGATAGCTGTGGTCGCTGCTGCATGGCGCGACGTAAACCGTGACGCGAGCATCGCGCAGGGCTGTCGACAGCGCTCGCGGAAAGCCCTTTGGATCTGCCAGGCTGAGTCGCTGCTCCAGCATAGTAAACCGCAAGAGATCCTTGAAATCCTGCCGGGTCATCTGGTCGAGCGCGAGCTGTCCATCGACAACAGTGGTTCCACCTACACCTTTCTCGATCCGGCCAACGCTGGCATCGAGCTCGGCTGACGTGACCACGATGTGGCGTTGCTTGGCGAGCTCATCAAGGGTAGCGTCCCGAACCAGCTTCTTGATTGCCGACACTTCCACGTCTTTCAAGCGAGCGGCTCCTTCGCTCGTGCCGGACCCGATAAGAAGACCCTGCCGTTCCAGCCGCCGCTCGCCGGATCGCACCAGAACGTCATACAGGTGCCTCGGGACCACGGTATCGTTCACCGTCAGGGCTGTTCCAGGCGGCGGTCCGCCGCAGGCACTCAGGACGACGGAAGCCAGGCCAGCCACTAGCGCAGGTTTCCTAAAGACCCTCACTGCGTGCCCCCTCGCCTGCCATCGCCGTCTGACAAAGACTCCAGGCGGCGGAAGCTCTGTGCCAGGGCGCCGCGGCCATTGGTGTCCTGCCGCAGGCGCAATCGCTGAGCCTCACGTTGGTCCACCCGCCATCGCAGATACTCCTCAGCGAGTCGCTGCGCGTCGTACCCCATGGCCCGCAGCGCTCGAAGGACCGCCATCGGCCTTGCCGTACTCCCCTTCTCTGCGGCCCACAATGTCGGCAAGCTGACACCCAGCGTTCGCGCAAACTCGGCCTGGGGAACCCCGAGACTTCGGCGCACCGCGACAAAAGGATTGTCCATTCGAACTCCTTGGAGCCGTCACAGCTTTCCCCGTGACGACTCCCCAAGCACGGCGAGGCTCGCGTGGTGCGCCAGAGGTCGGTCTGCCAACCGACTTATTTCTTTATCTAGTTTTACGAAAAATTCAGTCGATCGGATGAGTCGTTCAAAATTTCACCCTATGCCACGATCGCCGAGCTGCGTGGTTGCTCAAGCAACCGCAAAGAACGGATTCCGTCGCCCAGGACGGTAATCCAACACTCCATGGATTTCACTCCATTACGTTGATCGACGAAGCCGGCGCCATCGCAACGGATAGTTTGCGGAGGCCCAGACGAAGCTGCGCTTTCACCGTACCGACGGGCAGGTTCTTACGGGCCGCAATCTGGCTGTGCGTGTAGCCGCCGAAATAGGCTAGACGAATCGGCTCCCGCTGCGTCTCGGGTAACGCCTGCAGGGCTTCACGGATCCACAGGCGCTCCGGTTCAACGATGGCGGGGTCGGCGCTGCCGTCGAGCCAACGTTGGCTGTATCCAGCTCAACCAAGGTGACTTGGCTTCGATCCTGGCGCAACCGATCGATGGCACGGTTGCGAACAATCGTCAGCACCCACGTCTTTACCGCACCTTTGCTGGGATCGTAACGTCGGCGCGAGCGCCAGACGGAGAGGAACGCCTCCTGTACGACATCCTCCGCGGCCATCTGCTCCCCAAGAATCTGGAAGGCGAGGCCGTAGGCGATTCCTTTGCAGGCGTCGTAGAGGCGTTCGATCCCTTCGATCGTCTGCAATGCATCGGCAAGGATCTCGGTGCTGCCCACGCAACCCCCCACGCAAACCCACGTCGTTACTTGATAGTAAGACTATCACTTTCGAAGTTTAGGCGCCATTAACCCGCGGCCCTGGTTCCCTCCGCAAGCCGGCCGGTGTACAGCGTCCAGCCCGCGTTGTGCTGCCGGCGTTCGCCCTCGTCTGGCAGTCCGAGATGACGCAGGCGAAGCAGCGTCGCGCCGTGCTCGGCCGTTAGCGTAATTTCCACCGTGGTCGATCCGGGTGGCACGGTCGGATGGCCCTCCCAGCCCCAGCTCATCACGAGCCGGCGTGGCGGATCGACCTCCTGGTATTCGCCAGTCGCGATGTGCTCGCCATCGACGTCGATGCGGTAGCGGCCGCCGGGCCGCGCGTCGAGCTCGGCGCCGACGCCCATCCAACGCGTAAAGCGCCGGCTGTCGGTCAGGTAGGAGAACACGATCTCGGGTGGCGCCTCGATCCGCTGGGTGATCTCGATCGCGCCTGCCAGGTCCTCAATCATGCCGCCTCCTCCTCGACTGCGCCTCCCCTTCGGCGAGTTCGCGTAGCCGGCCCAGATCGCGCGTCCACATCTGTCGCAGCACGGCTTCGAGCGGGCCGAGCGCCTGCCGATCGGCTTTGTAGTAGCGGTAGGTTCCCTGGCGCCGCTCAGTGATCAGGCCGGAATTCTTGAGCACCCGCAGGTTCTGGGAAACAGCCGGCCAGCTGACGTCGTGGACGGTGGAGGCGATCTCACCGGCGGAGCGCTCAGCATTCCAGACCAACCAAAGAATCTGGCGACGTCGTGGGCTGGCGATCGCCTCCATGGCGGCTTCGAGGGTAACCGGGCGATTGCGAGTTCGGACTTGCGTTCTCGGCATTTGTTATTTAAGCTACTTCTAAATTAAGTCATTCCTTTAGGAGGATGCTACCATGGCCGCTCCACTCGTTCACCAGGTGAATATCAAGGCAACCCCCGAACAGATCTACGAAGCGGTCTCAACGCCCAAAGGCCTCGCCGCCTTCTGGACCTCCGAGAGCCAGGCGGAACCGAAAGTGGGCTCGATCGCGACCTTCGGGTTTGGGGGTCCGACCCAGCGGATGCGCGTCGACGAGCTCAAGCCGGGGAAGCGCGTCAAGTGGACGGCGCTCGCCGACTTTCCCAACTGGGATGGGACAACAGTGAGCTGGGACCTCTCCCCCGCCGACA
>JALYYE010000384.1 GCA_030946735.1 Candidatus Dormiibacterota bacterium | reverse complement strand
CTGCCCCGCCCAGGTGCTGGAGCACCTGCGACACTTCGTCGGCTCACTCGACATCGAGGGCCTGGGCTACGCCACGCTGCAGCAGCTGATCGATCGGAAGCTGGTCAAGGACCCCGCCGACCTCTATAACCTGACGAAGGACCAGGTGCTCACCCTGGAGGGCTTTGCGGACAAGTCGGCGCAAAATCTGCTCGACCGCATTGCAGCCAGCAAGTCGACGACGTTTCTCCGGTTTCTCGCTGCCCTTGGTATAAGCCATGTCGGCTGGACGATGGCCGGCCTGCTGGCTGACCACTTTGGAAGCATCGACCGCCTGCAAGCTGCCAGCGTCGCCGACCTTCGGGCGATCGGCGGCGTGGGCCCAACGGTCGCGGAGGATGTTCACCAGTACTTCCAGCGGCCGGAGTCTCGGCACTTGATCGAACGCCTCCTGGCTGCCGGCATCGAGATCAAGCAACCCGAGCGCCGCGAGGGGCCGCTGAGCGGCAAGACGTTCATCCTTACCGGCACGCTGAGCTCCCTGACCCGCGGAGAAGCCGAGGAGCGCATCAAGGCACGCGGCGGGGCGATCGGCTCCGGAGTCTCCAAGAAGACGGACTACCTGGTGGTTGGCGCCGACCCCGGCTCCAAGCTGGAAAAGGCGCACCGGCTCAAGATCCCGATCCTCGACGAGACCGCCTTCCTCGATCTGCTGAGCCACTGAATCTCCCCTAATTGGCCATTTCCCTCCCCCGTTTACGGGGGAGGACAGGGTGGGGGCTTACCCATGCGAGGGATCGCAAATAACGCTCAGTGAACGCTATAAGAACTTGTAACGAGTCGTGACAGGTCCTTAACCTTTCTTTCGGGGGCCGCGACGCATATTGCGGGTATGTCGATCCCGCCCGTTCTGGCCGTGCCCGGCGGCCGCGCCGTCGGGCGCCTGAAGAGGATCGGCGCCCATGGGCTGCTCGCCCTGCTGGCGGTCGCCGTCATGATGCTGCTCTCCGTTTTCGGCGCGCTCTTGCCGGGTGCCACCCTGCCGCTCACCTGGTACGTGCCGGTGTTCGACAGCGCCATGGCCGTGACGCTCGCCGTCGTCCTCCTTCTCTCGTCCACCGACGTGGTCATTCGCCGTCACGGCCGGTCGCTTCCGGTCGCTTTCGTCAGCGTCGTGCTCAGCATGTTGTGGCTCCAGCACATGCTGACCTTTCCTGGCGTTCTCCCGGTCGCGCTGCCGTTCGTGACCGACCAGACGGCTCCCTTCCTCTTCCACGTCGCCCACATCGGCACACCCGTGCTCTACGCCTGGATCCTGTTCCATCGGACCGGTCCGCTGGCCCAACCGCGGCGGTCGCTGGTCAGGGCCGTTGCCCTGGCGCTAGGCGTGAGTATCGCCGCCGTCGGCGTCACGGCCGCGCTCGCTTTGCTCCTACCTCCGGTGATCGTTGACGGACGCTTCACCGACTTCAATACGCTGCTTCAGGCCGCTCCGATTCTCGTCATCGCGTTTGTCGCCGCGGTTTATCGGCGGGGTCGCGACACCGACCACCGCATCGTAACCTCGGTGATCGCTGGCTTGATCTTCATCAGTGTCGAGAGCCTGGTCTTCATGTTCATGCAGGCTCGTTACGACGGATTCTGGTACGTCGGGCATGCCCTGACGGTGCTGCCCTGCGCCGCCCTCCTGGTGGGCACCGTCGGTCTCTATGCCGCCGCCCGCCGGGATGCCGAGGTCCAGCTGCGGGTCATGGAACAACTCAAGGAGTCGCAGCAACGGCTTCAGGTCATCATCGACACCTCGCCGAGCGCGGTGATCACGGCGGACGAAGCCGGCCTGATTACCGGCTGGAACCGGAAGGCGGAGGAGATCTTCGGCTGGTCTCACGATCAAGCCGTCGGACGGACGCTCGTCGGCACCATCATTCCGCGTCGTTACCGGGAGGCTCATCTGCGGGGACTGGCGCGATTCGTCGAAACGGGCCACGGCAAACTGGTTGGCAAGACGGTGGAGCTCGCCGCGCTGCACAAGGATGGCAACGAGTTTCCGGTCGAGGTCTCGGTCGCGGCGACGTGGCGTTCCGGCGAACGGGTTGCGTTCGTGGCGTTCGTCACCGATATCAGCCAGCGACGCATGGCCGAGCGCCTGCGAAACGTGCAGTTTGCCGTCACCCGACCGCTCGCCACCGCCGCAAGCTGGGCGGAGGCGGCACCCCAGGTCCTTCAAGGCATTTGCGAAACGCTGGGCTGGACGGTTGGCGAGTTCTGGGCGGTGGACCCCGAGCCCAACGTGCTGCGTCTCGAGTTCGGCTGGCACCGTCCCACCCGGGACACGACCGCCTTCGAGGCTGCCAGCCGAGAGCTGACCTTTGCCCGCGGGGTCGGACTGGTGGGCCGCGTCTGGGCGAACGGCCATGCCGCATCCATCGAGGACCTCGGGAGCGAACGCCATTCGCCCTGGACTGCCGCGGCGCTGAACGCCGGGCTGCGCGCGACGTTTGCTTTTGCCGTGACGAACGGGCGGAAGGTCACCGGCGTCATCGCCCTCTTCAGCTCCGAGCGCCGGTCACTGGACCGCGCCACCCTCCGATTGATGGCCGACATCGGGAGCCAGATGGGCAACTTCATCGAGCGGCGCCAGGCCGAGGACGAATTGCGACGAAGCGGGGACCGGATCCGCGCGATTCTGGACAACGTCGCCGATGGCATCGTCACGGTCGACGAGCGCCTCGTGATCCGTTCCTATAATCCGGCCGCGGAGCGCCTCTTTGGCTACGCCCCGGACGAGGTCATCGGAAAGGACTTCGTCCGGCTGATCGCCGACGGTTGCCGCGCAGAGATCAAGCCGCAGCTTCGCGCCTACCTGCGCTCCCATAAGCGCGAGGTGACGGTCGGTCGCCACGAGATATCGGGCCAGCGGAAGGACGGTATCGCGTTCCCGCTCGAGTTCAACGTCGGCCGGCTCGGCCCGCAGCGGTTGGTGATCGGCAGCCTTCGCGACGTCTCGGAGCGCAAAGCCGAGACCGAAGCGCTGCAATACCGAGCGCTGCATGATCCCCTGACGGGCCTACCCAATCGGACCTTTCTCCGGGAGCGACTCGAGGAGACGATGCGGGCCGGTGAGCGTGAGATGAAACCGTGCGCCGTGCTGCTGATGGACCTCGATGGGTTCAAGAGCGTCAATGACAGCCTCGGGCACGAGGCGGGTGATCGCCTGCTGCAGCAGGTTGGTCAGCGGATGCGGGGCGTGCTCCGCAGGGCGGACACGATCGCCCGATATGGTGGCGATGAGTTTGCGGTCGTTCCCTGGGGTGCGACAGATGTGCCTCGGGCGGTGCTGATCGCCGAAAAGATCCTGCAAGCGGTCGACCAACCGTTTACCATCGACGACCAACCGATCAATGTCACCGTGAGTATCGGGATTGCGGTCTTCCCGCAGCACGCTGAAGAGGCCGACGCCCTAACGCGGCGTGCCGATGTCGCGATGTTCGCGGCCAAACGTGCCCGAAGCGGCTTTAGCGTCTACTCGGTCGACCAGGAGGGCGGTGACAACGGCGGTCGCCTGCCGTTGATCGGCAAACTGCGCTACGCGATCGACCAGTTCGAGCTCGTACTGCACTACCAGCCGATCATCTCCGTCTCGGACGGGCACCCGTCCAAGGTCGAGGCGCTCGTGCGCTGGGGGCACCCCAGCCATGGATTGCTGCCACCCGATGACTTCATTCCTTCCGCGGAACAGAGCAACCTGATCAAGCCGCTGACCGCCTGGGTGCTGAACGAGGCCCTGGGGCAGGTGCACGCCTGGTCGAAAGCGGGGATCGACGTTGGGGTTGCCGTCAATCTCTCGGCGCGCAACCTGCTCGATGACGAGCTACCCGACGCGGTCGAGCAGTTGTTGAGTACCTGGCAGGTGGAGCCCCAAAAGCTGAGCCTCGAGATCACCGAGAGCTCCATAATCGCCGCTGAGGCCGAGGAAACGCTCGAGCGCCTGCACGCGACGGGCGTTCAGATCTCGGTCGATGACTTCGGCACCGGCTACTCGTCACTAACGTATTTGAAGCGTCTGCCGGTGCAGGAGATCAAGATCGACAAGTCCTTTGTCACCGACATGGCGACGAACCGCGACGACGCGGCGATCGTCCGCTCGACGATCGACCTCGGGCACAACCTCGGTCTGAAGGTCGTGGCTGAGGGGGTGGAGGATGAGGCGACCGAGGCGCTGCTACGCGAGTACGGCTGTGACTTCATCCAGGGCTTCCATATCGCCCGCCCGGCGGCGGCCGGGCTGCTCGGGCCCTGGCTTCGAGCCCGCGCTGCCATGAACGGCGCGCTCTCCGCCTGATCTGCCCGCTCAGTACCCAGATTCCGTAACGGTCCAGACAACCCGCCGTTGAACCGAACATGAGCAACAGGGGAGCTGTGCTGTCCGCGCTCACCGCCGTGACTCTCGGCGCGTGCTCCCCGCCGACCTCCAGCCCATCTGTTGCATCGCCTACCAGGATGCCAACGGCAGCCCCGCAGCGAGTGTGTCACGCGACCGACCTGGTCGCGGTAGCGGGTGAGGCTGGCGCGGCCTCGGGAGGGCAGATCGGCCTGAGGTTCATATTTGCGAATATCGTCAACGCCATGCACGCTTGCGGGCATCCCTGGCATCCAGCTTTTGGACGGGCGGGGCATGGTGATCCCCACGAAGGCTGCGATCTCGTCACGGGATCCCCTGCCAGTCATCATCCTCACGCCGGGACACGTTCTGCCCGCCTCGATCCCACCTGCTTACAAGGATCCGGGCGCCAACCAACCTCGGCCCGGCGAGGCGGAAATGCTGCTTGGCTGGCACGCCGGCAACGTTCAGCCTGACGTTTGTTCGAATCCGGTCGCTGCGGCGGCCCAGATCCAGGTCCGTCTCCCGGGCAATGGCGGCATCCTTCTGGTCATGGTCCCGGCTGACTTTCCCGTCGCTCCCTGCGCCGGCCAGCTGCAACTCTACCCCTTCGCAAGCGGCCCCGTCTGATTTAGTACCCTCGGTTTAGGACGGTAGCTCGGTGCTGACCTCAACCGGCGAATCAACGCCTATGCAACGCGGCACCCGTGGCGGCTCGCGGGCATCGGTTTCTTGTTCTTCGTCTTGCTTTCCTTTGTAATCCTTCTGGTGTTTCACCGATCATTCTTCTCGGGACTTTTTGGGGCTGGCGGCGCGATGCTCGGGTCGGCCGTTGCCTGGTCCAATCGTGGGAGGGGCCGCCCGATGCCGACATACCGAAAGTTGTCGATTGTCGCCAGCGGGTTGATCGGTTTCTTCGTGCTCGGTTCACTACTCGAAGTGACCTGGCTGCTTCGGTAATCTATAGCTCTTGCCCGAACCCGAGTCTGAGCTTTCGTCCCGCGAAGTCGAGCACGTCGCCCGGCTGGCGCGGCTGGGGATCACACCAGAAGAAGTCGTCCGCTACCGGGATCAGCTGCGCCACATCCTGACCGCGATCGACGCCCTGAAGCGAGCCGATACCTCGAAGGTGCCGGCCACCGCGCACCCGCTCGAAGAGCGCAACGTGATGCGCGAGGACGTGCGGCAACCCTCCCTGCCGGCCGAGGCGGCGCTGAAAAATGCGCCGAGCCGAGAGGACTCGTACTTGAAGGTCAAGGCGATCCAGGAATGACGCTCTTTCAGCGCACGATCCGCGAGCTGCACCAGATGTTGATCGACCGAGAGATTTCTTCTATCGAGTTGACCGAGTCGGTGCTCGGCCAGATCACCGCGGTCGGCGAGAAGACGAAGGCGTACCTGGTCGTCACCCGAGAGCTGGCGCTCCGCCAGGCGAAGGCGGCCGACGAGCGGCTGCGGGCCAAGCGTGATGTCAGGCCGCTGACCGGAATTCCCATCGCTCTGAAGGACGTCCTCTGCGTGCGGGACGTCGAGTCCACCGCCGGATCGAAGATCCTCAAGGGCTTTACCCCGCCCTATAGCGCCACCGTCGTCGATCGGCTGGACGCCGAAGGCGCCGTCTTTTTGGGCAAGACCAACTGCGACGAGTTCGCCATGGGGTCGTCGAATGAGAATTCGGGCTACTGGCCGGTGCATAATCCCTGGGCCCTCGACCGTGTCCCGGGCGGTTCGAGCGGCGGGTCGGCCGCCGCCGTCGCGTCGGGGGAAGCCATCGGCGCGCTTGGCAGCGACACCGGCGGCTCGATCCGGCAGCCTGCGGCGCTGACCGGCACCGTCGGCTTCAAGCCGACGTATGGGCGCGTCAGCCGGTATGGCTTGATCGCCTTCGCATCGTCCCTTGACCAGATCGGTCCGATGACGCGCGACGTGGCCGACAGCGCTGTCCTGCTCCAGGCGATCGCCGGCCACGATCCACGCGATGCGACGAGCTCGTCGCGTCCAGTCCCCGACTATCTATCCACCTTGCGCGACGGTGTTCGAGGCCTGCGACTCGGGGTGCCCAAGGAATACTTCGTCGCCGGGATGGAGCCGGCGGTCGAGCATGCGGTCCGCGATGCGATACGTGTTCTCGAGCAGCAGGGTGCCTCGATCGAGGAAGTCACCCTGCCGCACAGCGATGTGGCCCTGCCCGCGTACTACATCATCGCGCCGGCCGAGGCGAGCTCGAATCTCGCCCGCTACGACGGGGTTCGTTATGGCTACCAGGCCGATGGCGCCAAGAATCTCATCGAGCAATACCTGCTGACCCGCCAGCAGGGGTTTGGCTCCGAGGTCAAGCGCCGCATCGTGCTCGGCACGTATGCCCTGAGCTCGGGCTACTACGATGCCTACTACCTGCAGGCCCAAAAGGTCCGCACGCTGATCATCGAGGACTTCAAAGCCGCCTTCCAGAAAGTGGACGCGTTGCTGGGTGCAACCTCCCCGACGGTCGCCTTTCCGCTCGGTGCGAAAACCCAGGACCCGGTGGCGATGTATCTCAACGACATCATCACCATTCCCGCGAACCTCGGCAACGTCTGCGGCATCTCGGTGCCCTGCGGCATGGCCGATGGCCTGCCGATCGGGTTGCAGGTGATCGCGCCCGGATTCCGGGAAGAGGTCGCGCTGCAGGTCGCCTATGCCTTCGAGTCAGCCGCCGACTTCCGCAAACTCCAGTCGCCGCTGATGCGGGCGGCCGCGGCATGAGCGCGATCGCAACCCGATACGAAGTCGTCGTCGGCCTCGAAGTCCACGCCCAGATCCTGACGCAAAGCAAGATGTTCTGCTCGTGCTCGACCGACTACCTGACCACGCCGCCCAATGCGAACACCTGCCCGGTGTGCCTCGGGCTGCCCGGGTCGCTCCCCGTGATCAACCGGCGCGCGGTCGAGGCGACCATCCGGACGGCCCTTGCCTTGAATTGCGAGATTCCCGAGTTCTCCAAGTTCGATAGAAAGAACTACTTCTACCCGGACCTGCCCAAGGGTTACCAGATCTCGCAATATGACCTGCCGTTCAGTCGTAATGGCCGCCTCGATTTCGACGTAAAAGGCGAGGCGCGGCGCTGCGGCATCACGCGTGTTCACCTGGAGGAGGACACCGGCAAGCTGCTGCATGCAGGCGCGATCGAGGAGGCGCAGTCGTCCCTGGTCGACTTCAATCGTGCCGGCGTCCCCTTGATGGAGATCGTGTCGGAGCCAGACCTTCGCAGCGCCGACGAGGCTCGTGAGTACGTGATGCGCTTGCGTGCGATCCTGCAGTACATCGGCGTCAACAAGGGTGACATGGAGTCGGGGCAACTGCGCTGCGACGCCAACGTGTCACTCCGGCCGGCGGGCCAGTCCGAATTCGGCACCAAGGTCGAGATCAAGAACATGAACTCGTTCCGGGCGATTCACCGTGCGATCGAGTATGAGATCGGGCGGCAGACCGAGGTGCTCGACGCGGGCGGGCGACTTGTCCAGGAGACACGCGGCTGGAACGATGCCCGTGCGCTGACGGTGTCGCAGCGCACCAAGGAGTTCGCCGAAGACTATCGCTACTTTCCCGAGCCTGACCTGCCGCCGCTCGTAGTCAGCAGGAAATGGGTCGAGGAGATCCGGGCCGGCTTGCCGGAGCTGCCGGCGGCGCGCCGCGAACGCTTCCTGACGTCCTATGGCCTCACCGCCTACGACGCCTCGCTCCTGACCTCGTCCAAGCCCATGGCGGCCTTCTTCGAGGAGACAGTCCGGCTGGGTGCCCCCGCCAAAGCCGTGGCGAACTGGATTCTCGGCGACTTCAGCCGGCTGCTCAACGCCGAGCACAAGGAGATCGAGCAATCGTCAATCAAGCCCCCGCACTTGCAGCAACTGATTGAACTTATCGAGTCAGGCAGCATCAGCGGCAAGATGGCGAAGGAGACCTTCGAGACGATGTACCGGGAGTCCGATCCGGGGCCGGCGCTGACCGCGCTGAAGGGTTCGAGCCAGATCAGTGGCGACACGGAGCTTGAGGCCATCGCCGCCCAGGTCATCGCCGAAAACGCCCAGTCCGTTGCGGACTTCAAGGCGGGCAAGGAACGGGCCTTGAAGTTCCTGATCGGCCAGGGTATGAAGATCTCCAAGGGCCGGGCCAACCCCCAGCGGCTCGAGGCGTCCCTCCGAGAGAAAATCTCATAGTGCAACTCACGGTCGGCGAGCTCGCCCACGGCGGGGCGGCGGTGGCGCGCATCGATGGCCGCGTCGTCTTCGTCGAAGGGGCGATCCCCGGCGAGACGGTCGAAGCTGACATCACGCACCGGCGGAAGGATTTCTGGCGCGCCCAGGCAACCGCCGTGCTCGACCCGGCGGCCGCGCGCGTCGAGCCGCCCTGCCCCTACTTCAAAGCGGGATGCGGCGGCTGTCAGCTGCAGTACCTCGCCTACCCGGAGCAGCTGGCACAGAAGCGGCAGGTGCTGCATCGCCAGCTCGAGCGCGCCCATCTGGATTTCCCCCTTGATCGAATCGATGTTCTTGGGATGGATGATCCATGGCGCTATCGTCTTCGTGGCGAGTTCCATGTCTTGCGGCGGGGCGGCGCCGTCAGCCTCGGCTTTTACCGCAAGCACACGTATCAAACGCTACCCATCGACGCCTGCCTGATCCACGCCGACGCGATCGAGCGGGCGCTGCCGGCGTTCGCGCGCGCCGCCGAGGATCCGGCGGCCGCGAAAGTCACGGCGCTGCAGTTCACCTGGGCGCCCGGCACCAGCGACTTGCTCTGGGCGCCCTATCCACCGGGCTCGGCTGATCCCGGATTCGGCGCGCGCGCCGCCGCGTGGGTCCCCGAGCTGAATTTGAACGATGACTCGATAGGCATCGACGATGCCGGCCGCCACTTTCGTGTCCGTCCCGAGGCTTTCGTGCAGGTCAATGCCCGCCAGCGCGACGTCCTCTACAAGCGCGCCATTGCGTTTGCGAAACTGACCGGACGCGAGCGCATCGTCGACGCCTATGCTGGCATCGGCATGCTCACGGCGCGTCTCGCCGAGCATGCCACCGATGTCATTGCCGTCGAAGAGAGTCCGTACGCCGTGCGGCTGGGCGAGCTCAACATGCAGCTCAATGGCTCTGGCAATGTCAAGTACCATCGCGGACGCGTCGAAGACACCGTCAGCCAGATTGAAGGCCCCATTGACGTTCTGGTCCTCGATCCGCCGCGCGCCGGTTGCGCGGAGCCCGCCGTCGAAGCGATGGCGAACTTGCGGGCCGAACGCATTGTTTATATCTCCTGTGACCCGGCAACGCTGGCCCGCGACGTCGGTCGTTTTAGCGCCGCCGGACGCTATACCCTAGTGGAGGTGGCTTTCGTCGACATGTTCCCCCAGACCTTCCACATCGAGGCGGTCGTCAAGCTCGAACGCAACGCATGAGCTTCGTCCACCTCCATACGCACTCCGAATACAGCTTGCTCGACGGGGCGAGCCGGATCTCCGAGATGGTCCGCCATGCCGTTGAGACGGGCATGCCGGCGATCGCGCTCACGGACCACGGCGTGCTCTACGGCGCCGTTGATCTGTACTTGCAGGCTAAAGCTGCTGGCATCAACCCGATCATCGGCCAGGAGGCCTACGTCGCGACGCGCTCGCGCCACCAGAAAGAAGGCCGAGCGGATCGAGATCCGTATCACCTGATCCTACTCGTCAAAGATCTGACCGGCTATCGCAACCTGATCAGGCTTTCGAGCCAGGCGCACCTCGAAGGCTACTACTACAAGCCCCGGATCGACAGGGCCCTGCTGGCCGAGCACACGGTGGGGCTCGTCGCGCTCTCCAGCTGCCTCGGAGGCGAGGTGGCAAGCCGGCTGCTCGAGGGCGACGAGGCCGGGGCGGAGCAGGTCGCCCTCGGATACCAACGGATGTTCGGCGACGACTACTTCCTCGAGATCCAGGACCACGGCATGGAGGACCAGATCAGGGTCACCGAAGGGCTGGCCCGGCTGTCGCAGCGCACCGGGATTCCGCTGGTCGCCACGAACGATTCGCACTACACGCGACGCGACGATGCCGAAGCTCATGACATCCTGCTCTGCCTGCAGACCGGGACGGTCGTATCGGACCAGAAGCGCATGCGCTTCCACAACGACGAGTTCTATCTCAAGACCCCGGCCGAGATGGCCGAGCGCTTCCGCGAGTTCCCCGACGCAGTCGCCAATACAGTCAGGATCGCGGAGCGATGCCACCTGGAGCTCGACACCAAGCCACTGCTGCCGCGCTTCGAGGTGCCCCACGGTGAGAGTGCGGAAGGATATCTGCGCAGGCTTGCCGAGGAGGGCCTCAGGTCACGCTATCCGGAGTTGGGCCACGTGGTACGCGACCGTTTCGAGATGGAGTTCGGTGTCATCGAGGCGATGGGCTACGCGCCCTACTTCCTGATCGTCAGCGACTTCATCAACTTCGCCCGCCAGAACGGCGTAGCGGTCGGTCCGGGCCGCGGTTCGGCGGCCGGGAGCATCGTTTCGTATGCGCTGGGCATCACCACTCTCGATCCGCTCAAACACGGGCTGATCTTTGAGCGTTTTCTCAATAGGGAACGCATCTCGATGCCCGATATCGACGTTGACTTCGACGACCGCAACCGCGACCGCGTCATCGACTACGTCGGCCAGAAGTACGGACAGGATCACGTGGCGCAGATCATCACCTTCGGCACGATGAAGGCGCGGGCGGTTATTCGTGACGTGGGTCGCGCGCTCGACGTCCCCCTCCGCGAGGTCGACCACCTGGCGAAGCTGGTGCCGCCCACCCTCAACATGACGCTCGACAAGGCGATCCAGATGGTCCCCGAGCTCGCCCAAGCCGAGCAGGACCCGGTGTACGCAAGGCTCTTGAAAAACGCGCGCAAGCTTGAGGGCCTGGTCCGCCACGCTTCGACGCACGCCGCCGGGATCGTGATCACCCCGGAACCGCTGCAGCACTATGTGCCCTTGCAGGCCAGCATCACCCGCGGCGATAAGAATGGCGAGGAGAAGCGGGCCGTCATGACGCAGTACGAGATGAACGCCGTCCAGAAAATCGGCTTGCTCAAAATGGACTTTCTCGGGCTGCGCAACCTGTCGGTCATCGAAGACGCCCTCAAGAACCTGGAACAGACCCGTGGCCTGAAACTGGAGCTGGCGTCGATCCCCTGGGATGACCCGGCGACGTTCCGGCTCTTGCAGGCCGCCGATACGAATGGCGTCTTCCAACTCGAGTCTGCGGGACTGCGTCGACTCCTGCAGGACATGCGACCGACCACCTTTGAAGACATCACCGCGGCGATCGCGCTCTTCCGGCCGGGGCCGCTCGAAGGCGGCCTGGTCGATACCTACATGAAGTGCAAGCACGGCGAGCAGGAGATCGTGTACCCGCTGCCGCAGCTGGAGCCGATTCTCAAAGAGACCTACGGCGTCATCGTGTACCAGGAGCAGGTGATGCAGATCGCCTCACAGCTGGCCGGATTCACCCTCGGAGAGGCCGATGTGCTGCGCGCCGCCATGGGCAAGAAGAAAAAAGACGAAATGGCGAAGATGCGGGCGAAGTTCATCGCCGGCGCCGTCAGCCGCGGCGTCAGCGAGCCGAAGGCAACGGAAATTTTTGACTTGATGGCCTTCTTCGCCGGTTATGGCTTCAACAAATCGCACAGCGCCGCCTACGCCGTCATCTCGTATCAAACGGCCTACCTGAAAGCCAACTACCCGCTGGAGTATTTGGCGGCGTTACTGAACAACGAGGCCGGCAACTACGACAAAGTCGCGGCCGCCGTTCTGGATTGCCACGCGCGTGACATCGAGGTCCTGCCGCCCGACGTCAACAGCTCCGAGGCCGGCTTTTCCGTCCGGGATGGAAAGGTTCGTTACGGCCTGGCCGTGATCAAGAACGTTGGCACCCACGCGATGGATCTTCTGCTCAACGAGCGCCGGGCCAAGGGGCCCTTCAAGTCGTTACTTGATCTCTCCGTCCGCGTCGACCCCCGCGAAATGAATAAGCGTGTGCTCGAGAGCCTGATTCGCTCCGGCGCGGCCGACTGTCTCGGCGAGCGCGGCCGCTTGCTGGCGAGCATCGACCGGGTCAGCGACCGGGCGGCACAGATCATCAGCGAACGCGAGAGCGGCCAGACGAACCTCTTCGGCATGCTGCCCGAGGCGGACGAGCTCGACGACCCGGCCGCCGGTCTGGTCTCGGCGATGCCGCCGATGCCTGACGAGGAGCGGCTCAAGGGCGAGAAGGAGTTACTCGGCCTCTACCTATCGGATCATCCATTACGTCGCATCGAGCAGGAGCTGCACGCCAAGGTCGACACCTACGCCAACCAGGTAACGCCGGACATGGAGGACTTCGAGGTGCGCATCGGCGGCGTCATCAAGTCCGTTCGGCCCATCGTGACGAAAACTGGCAAGCCGATGGCATTTCTCCAGCTCGAGGACCTGACCGCGACGATCGAGGTCATCGTCTTCACCAGGCTCTTCGAAGAGCGCCGCGAGCTTTTACTTTCTGACAATATCGTGATCGTTCGTGGCAAGGTCGATGCGCGCAGCGCCGCCGGCGAGGACGAGGAGCGCGGCGAAGTCGCCAAAGTCATCGCCGACGAGATCCTCGCCTTCGACGACGCCGGACACGAGACCTGGGTACGCAACCAGGTGGTGCACCTCGACGTGCCGGCCGAAGCGACGGCGGATCAAATGTCGGCTCTCCAGGAGATTCTCGCGCGCTGCGCGGGTCCGGATCGTGTCGTGCTGCACCTGCAGCGCGCCGACCAGGTTGTCGACATGGACCTGGGCGAGAAGTTCCGGGTCCAGGGCGGCGGTTTGGCGGGTGACCGAGCCCAACGCGAGATCGATTCGCTCTTTTCGCGCCCGGTCTGGCGTCTGGAAGTCATCCGGCGGCGCGCACCCGAGCGCCAGGTCAACGGCGGCCGGCAGCCGCGGACGCTCGTCGGATCGGCGAGTTCTTAAGGGTTCCTACCTGAGCCCGAAGCGATAGAGGTTCGACACCAGGACGTAGGCCGCCAGGAGGACGACGAAGGCGGCGACGGGCGCCATGTCGAACTGCCCTGAACGCCGGGGAAACCATTGGCGGAACGGCCGCGCAAAGGGCTCGCTAGCCTGCATCACCATCTGGGTGATGGGATGCCAGGGATCCATTCTGAAGAAGCTGAAACCGATGCGGATCAGCAGCAGAATGATGCAGAACACGAGGATGTAGCCCACGATCGCGATCAGCGCAGCCACGATGTTGCCTGACTGGACCAGGATCTGGAGCGCATAGAGCAGGACGATGCCCACGAGGAATGAGAGATCGAGGCCGCCAGCCGGCGGAATCACGCGCCGGATCGGCGCCAGGTACCACTCTGTGGCCAGCACGATGATCCGTCCGGCTTCGGAATAGACCATGCCGGGGAACCAGGACAAGATGGCGCGCACGATTAGCACGAGAATGAAGATCCCGATCAGTGTTGAGATGAGACCGGTGAGACTTCCGAACATCGCTGGCTAGTTTACGGTTTGTTCATAAACAATGGCTAAGAACTAGCGGCGCCGGCGCCGGGAGAGCAGCTCGCCGGTTGGATCGTCGGGGGGCTTCTTCGGCGTGCGAGGTTGCGCGGCCCTGGCGGCGCGCACGCCCTCGACACGTTCCCGGAGGCGGGTCACCGTCGCCTCGGCGGGAACGGCGGGCGCAGGGGCTTGTTGCATGGCCGTGCGCCAGGCCGGCAGGTCTTCCAGCCGGAAGATCAGGCGCCGCAGCGCGACATCGATGGGGAAGAGCAGGATCGCTAGCACCAGCAAGATCTCACCGATCGGCCGGGCCGCGTGCACGGCGGGCACGGAGACCCGGAACGCCTGCGAAATGTCCGACAGCAGGACCCCGCCGCCGGCCTGCGCGATCGCCTTCAGCGTGGCAACGTCCGTCCCAAGCTCCCGGTACTCCGGTGAGTACGGAACGACCAGCCCGCTCGTCGTCGCGTGCCGAACGACTCCGCCCGCCGACTCGCTGACGTGCAGGAGGTAGCTGCCCACCTGGTCGGTTGGCAGGTCGCCCTCGAAGCGGCCCGGGCCGGTGGGCGACAGCGTGAGGCTGGCGCCGGCCAGGTCCGGCGTGACGGCGTTGACCGTCACCATGGCGCCCGATGTCGTGGGCGCCGTCACCAGCAAATGCGTGTGATCGCCCTGGACGCGGGTCTCGAGCTGCAGCGCCGGATCGCCGGCCTGCGGCAGGCTGGCATGGACGATGTCGCCGAAGAAACGATTGGCGGACGGCCAGCGCAGCAGGTCGGCCGTCCAGCGGCCCTGCGCATCGCTGGTCCACGCCAGCACCCGGCCCAGGCCGTATTGCCAGGTCGCCAGCAACGGATCGCCCTGCGGGCTCTTCAACACTATGTCCGCGGCTGCCCGCGCTGTGGTCGCCACATAGCCGGCAAGCGACGGGAAGCTATCAACGGGCACCCCCGGGAGCACGTCGACGAGTGAGGCCAGCTGCGGCGCGATGCGACCCTCGACGATCCAGGGCTTCAGCGCCTCGCGCGTTTCTTTCAAGAAGATCTGCGGGACGTCCTGCAGGCTGTTGCTCTGGTAAGCGCGGCCGTGTCCCCAGCCCGCCATCGCCTGCATCAACGAAACGTCCGGGCCGGTAGCCGCAATGGCAACAGTCGAAAGCGTGATGCCGCGGCCATGCATCGCGGTGATTGCCGGCTGGTAGTTACGGTCCATGGTGTCGCCGTCGCCGAACAGAATTACGTGCTTAATCGCCGCCGTCGTCTTGGTCAGCGCCTGGTCGGCAGCGTTCAGGTCGGGCGCGTAGCTCCCCGGGTCACCGAGCCCCATCGCCTCGATCTTCCGCTTGACCGCCGCCTTATCGGTCAACGGCGCCAGCGGGACGACCACTCCGGTGCCGCCGTCGGTGACGGCCACCATATCTTTAGACGTCAACTGGTCTACGACCGCCTCGGCCGCCCCGCGCAGCACCTGGTCGCCCTGACCACTCTCCGTCGACTCCAGGACGAGGACAACCGCGACTGGCGGCTTCTGCATGTCCTGGGGCAGCTGGATCTGGACCGGCAGCGTGGCCTCCAGTGACGTGCCCGCATAGCCACCCGGACCATAGCTTTCTGCGCCGCCGATGACCACCAGGCCGGTACCGAGATCGCGGACCGAAGCCTGAAGCAGGGCCATGCCGTCTGCACCCAGGCTGCTCGCCGGGATGTTGACGAGGACCACGGCCTGGTAGGCGGCGAGGTCAGCCGCCGACCGTGGCAGTTGGGCCGGCGTCACGGCCACTGTGCCGATGCCCGTCGAATGCAGGGCCGACTCCAGGCTGGCCGCCTCGCCCAGCGTGTTTTCGACCAGTAGCACTCGCGGCGGGCCGACCACCTGGATCAGCGCTTCACCGAGGTTGTTCTCGGCATACGTGTCGCGTACGGCGTCGATGACGACCCGAACGGCGTGGAATCCGGGGTCCGGCGGCTTGACGATCTGTTTGA
>JALYYE010000361.1 GCA_030946735.1 Candidatus Dormiibacterota bacterium | reverse complement strand
GCATAGGCGATGACGGTCGATGGCCGCCATCGTGTCGCGGGCCGCGGGCGAGCGATAAGCACGCTCATCGCTCGGTCTCCCCCCGCAAGTTCCAGATCAGGTAGGGAACGATCAGGACCGCGACCATAAGCAGCAGGACGGTCGCGATGGCGGCGCCGCGGGCGAAGAGGTCCTGCCGGAACGTCGTGATGAACATGTTCAGGCCCGGCATATCAGTCGAGTATCCGGGACCGCCAAACGTCATGACGAAGACGAGGTCGAAGATCTTCAGCGAGATGTGGCCCAGGATGATCACCGCCGAGAGCGTGATGGGCCGCAGCAGGGGGAAAACGACGTAACGAAATGCCTGAAACTCCGAAGCGCCGTCGACGCGAGCCGCCTCGCGCAGCTCTTCCGGGATGCCGCGCAATCCAGCTAGGAACATCGCCATACAGAAGCCGCTCATCTGCCATACTGCCGCGATCGTCAGCGAGTTGAGAGCGGTGCTCGGGCTCGTCAGCCAGCCGGACTGCAGGAAGTCCAGGTGCAGGTTATGGAAGAGGACGTTGAGGCCGTAGTTCGGGTTGAAGATCCAGCGCCAGACCGTGCCCGTGACAATGAACGAGATCGCCAGCGGGAACATGAAGATGTTCTGAAAGATGATGCTGCCGCGAAGCTTCTGGTCAAGTAGCACCGCGGCGCCGAGCCCGAGTACCAGGCAGCCGGCGAGAAAGAAGGCAGTGAAGTGGATCGTGTTGACGATGTCGGCCTGGAATTTCTCCGTCTGGAAGAGGCGCTCATAGTTACGGAGACCGACAAAGGTGTAATCGGGAACGACGCCGCGCCAGGCGGTGAGCGACGTGTACGCGGTCCGCCCGATGAACCCATACACGAAGATGGCGATCAGCACGACGGAGGGAGCGATCATCAGGATCGGCATCACCCGATCCCACGAGAGCGGCGTGAGGGAGCGGCTCCGAGGGAGCCGCTCCACCATGACGGGCGGCGCGGTGGCCGTCGCCATCAGCGATGCTTGAGGACTACTTCAGGAATTCGTCGGAGAGCTTTTGCAGGTTACTGGCCGTCTTGTTGACGTCTTTGTTGATCACGAACTGGCCCATCTCGTCGTTGACGCCCGATGCGAAGGCATCGGGAGTAGCTGAGCCATGCGCCGAGCTGGGGACGAGCGCGTCCGTCTTGAACTCGGCGATGAACTGCTGGGCGATTGGATCGAAGATGCTGGCCGACACGTCCGTCCGCGCGGGAATCGACCCCTTCTTGGGATTGAAGGCGGCCTGGCCCTCCTGCGAACCGCATACCTTGATCCAGTTGAGGGCGTTGGCGCGGTTGGGCGCGCCCTTCGGCAGCCCGAAGGTGTCGCAGACGATCACGTACTTGCCTGTTGTCCCCGGGGAGGGCACCGCGCCGAAGTCCTTGTTGGGGACCCAATTGGCAGCGGTGAAGTAGCCCTTGGCCCAGTCACCCATGATGTTGAAGGCCGAGGTCCCGTTGATCAGGCGCTTGTCGGCA
Organism: Candidatus Dormiibacterota bacterium; assembly: GCA_030946735.1. Taxonomy (GTDB): domain Bacteria; phylum Chloroflexota; class Dormibacteria; order CF-121; family CF-121; genus CF-13. The sequence goes on along the minus strand of JALYYE010000361.1, from coordinate 1,648 downwards.
TCGTCCCAGCCAAGCGTCGGATGGTCAGCGTTGACGTAGCTGAGCATCGACTTGATCCAGGTGAGCGCTTGCTTGACGTTGGCGTCGGTAAAGGAGCCCTTGCCCGAGAAAACCTGCTTGTAGAAGTCAGGCCCGCCCGCAGCGAGAATGTTGTTCTCCAGCAGCATCTGCACCTGCCAGTTGCCCTGCGAGCCGAGTGCGAGCGGCGCCCCGCCTGGCAACTTCGACTTGAGCTTTCCCAGCGCCGACAGGAAGTCATCCATGTTGCTCGGCGGTGTGATGCTGTTGTCGTCGAGGATTTTCTTGTTGTACCAGAGCGCATTGCCGCGATGGATATTGACCGGAACCGACCAGACGTCGCCGTTGGCGCTCACGATGTCCTTGAGGTCCTTGGGGATGGTCTTGTCCCACCCTTCGCTCTTCCAGACACTGGTGATCGGCTCCATCTTGCCGGCCTTCACCCAGGTACTGATGAGCTCCTGTCCCGCGTGGACCTGGAAACTATCCGGTGGCTTACCACCCTCCATCCGCGTCTTCAGCACCGCCTTGGCGTTGGTGCCGGCGCCGCCCGCGACCGTGGCGTTGACGATCTCCACTCCCGCGTAATTCTTCTTGTAGATCTTGAACATCTCGGCGAGCCCATCGGCTTCGCCGCCCGCGGTCCACCAGCTGAAGATCTCCAGCTTGCCGCCGCCCCCAGACGCCGTGTTGCTGGTCGATGCTCCGCAAGCCGCCAGGAAGTCGGCGAAACTGAGGCCCAGGACAACGCCCCCGGCGGTCTTGCCGGCGCGTCTGACAAATTGACGGCGACTCCAACGCTCGTTCCCCATGTCTTCCCTCCCTTGAATAGGCGCCGCCCACGCACAGAAGGCGGCAGCGAGAGTGTACGTCGACTTCCCGGAGGATTACAAGGAGAACGCGACGCGAGGGCCCCAGCGACTGGCGCCGCCGAGCCCCACGCGCCGGCTGCAGCGGCTAGCGCCGGCTCCAACCGCGAGCGAAGCTTCCGCCCGCCACCAGGCTGAACAGCAGGACCACGATCGCCGCGCCAAGAATCGCCGAAATGATCGGGATGCCCGCCAGCGACAGCTCGGGCGCGATCACGAGATGCAGCACGTCGACCATCAGCCAGGCACCCACGAGCCCGGCCACGATGGCCCCGATCAGCCCACCGGGCATGCCGCGGCTCACCAGCCGTTCACCGATCAAGCCGGCGATGGCGCCGACCAGGAGCAGGACGAGCAGATGCGTAAACGTCATATCAAGCCTCCAATTAGTTAGTAGTAGCGCTATCACAAGATGATAGCGTCATTTGGGAGATTTGCCAAGCGTGTAAAGTCGAAATAGGAGGGGAATAAGTTGGCTTCCGGCCCGACCAAACGACCACTGCTCCCGGGGCGGGGAACCGCGCCCGCACCGGCCGGGGCCTCAAAGCCCTTTTGGCGAAGCCGCGGCTTTTGGATTTACCTGGTCATCCTGCTGGGCCTGAATTACCTCATCTCGGTCGTCTTCATGGGCGGACCGGCCCGCATCACGGTGCCCTATACCACCTTCATCCAACAGGTGAATGCCGACAACGTCAAGGACATCACGGCACAAGCCAATTCCATCCAGGGCGACTTCAAGAAGTCGGTGACATCCGGGTCCG
>JALYYE010000066.1 GCA_030946735.1 Candidatus Dormiibacterota bacterium | reverse complement strand
GCCATCCTCGAGCCGCGCGGCCTCCACCATCTCGTTGGCGAGGAGGTTGATCTGGGCGGCTTTGGCTTTCAGCATCGGCAGCACCGGACGCAACCGCTGCGGGATGGGCCCCAGCGATCCGTCTTCGATCATGGAGAGGTAACCGCCCAGCGTCGACGCAGGCCCGCGGAGCTCGTGAGACGCCAGCCGCAAGAATTCCGACTTCGCCTTTTCCAAACTGGCGAGGTGGTCCGCCTTCTTGCGCAGCCGGTCTGCCTCGAGTTCTTGCCGGCGCCGCGCTTCTAGCTTTTCCTGCGTCTGCTCGGCCAGTACCAGGACATGGCTCACTCGACCGACCTTCAGCAGCGGATACGCATCGATGTTCAGAATGCGGCTGGTGGTGGGCCCTTGCCCACCCTCGGCGGTGAAGTAGCTTTGCGGTTCGCGGCTGACGCGGACCAGCCTGAAGAGCTCGATGACGGCATCGTGCTCTGCCCGATTGAAAACCTCACCGACCAGCTGCCCCTCATCGGGCATACGGTCGAGGCCCAGCACCCGGGCAAACACCTGGTTGCCGTAACGAAACCTGAATCCGTCGGCCTCCAGCTCGAACAGCGCGATCCCGACCGGCAATACCTCCAGCACACGGGGCAGTAGCTCGTTGGCCGCGCGTGATTTGCCCCGGTTGGGGAGGGGGTGCTCCGCTGGAGGCGCGTCTGGGTGAATCACCGTATTCAATACCTGATATCGCTATTCTACAATTCTCGTACAGTCGAGCCGTGGGTGGCGATCTCAGTTCGCGGCCGACCTTCAATGCCGGCCGGCCGACGATGTGATATCAAGCATATAAGATTGTGCAAAAATATCGAAGCGCGGCAATACGGCCGCCGGTACACTTGTCGGGAATGACGGACGCCTCGGCACCGCAGCGGCTCGCTCCCACCACTGACGGAGGCCCGGTGGGGCCGGTCATGGTCATCGGGGGCGCCGAGGACAAGCTTGGGGAGCGGGTCATCCTATCGCGCTTCGTGCAGCTTGCCGGCGGCGACCAGGCGCGCATCGCCGTGATCAGCACCGCTTCCTCGCTGGGCGACGCGGCGACCGAGCTGTATCGCCAGATCTTCGGCCGGGCCGGCGCCGCGAAAGTCACCGGCCTTCGACCGGAAACCCGGGAAGAAGCGAACGATCCGGGGACGGTGGAGGCGCTCACGGACGCCACCGGGATCTTCATGACCGGCGGGAACCAGCTCCGGTTGTCATCCGTCATTGGCGGAACCAAGCTGGGCGCAGCCATCCTCGACGCCCATGGACGCGGCGTGGTGGTGGCGGGCACATCCGCCGGCGCCAGTGCCGTGGCCACTCACATGATGGCGTTCGGCAGCTCGGGCGCCACGCCGAAACACCGGATGGCGAACGTCTCCGTCGGACTGGGGCTGCTGGTCAACGTCGTGGTCGATCAGCACTTCGAGCAGCGCACGCGCCTCGGCCGGCTGCTCGCCGTGGTCGCGCAATCGCCCTCGCTGATCGGGCTGGGCCTCGATGAGGACACCGCCGCCATCATCGACGCCAACGACGTTCTCGAAGTCATCGGCCGCGGATCGGTGACGATCGTCGACGGGTCGGACGTCGTCACCAACGCCTTTCAGACGACCGGTCACAAGCCGATGATGGTGTCGAACGCCCGCCTCCACTCCCTTCCCTCGGGTTATCGATTCGACCTGCGCGCGCGGCGGGTCCTTCCGCTGGTCGTCGCCAAGAACGAGCACATCGCACAGCTGGCCCAGGGCCGCGTTCGGAAGATGGTGCGCCGTCTCGAGGATCGAAAGGCCTCGGAGTGAGCGATTCGCGCATGGAGACGCGAGTCGAGCGCGACGAGGACGCCAAGCACGAACCTGTCGAGAACAAGCCGCCGTTAAAGCCCGACCTCAAGGTCCTCGAAAGCCAGGTGCTGCGCGGCCCCAACTTCTGGTCGTACGACCCGGCGATCCGGCTGCTGGTCGACCTCGGCTCGCTCGAGCACTGGCCGTCGAATACCATTCCGGCCTTCAATGACGCGCTGATCGACATGCTGCCCGGCCTCCAGGATCACGGGTGCTCGCTCCACCACCCGGGCGGCTTCATCGAGCGCCTCCGCGACGGGACGTGGATGGGCCACGTCGCGGAGCACGTCGCGCTCGAACTCCAGCGGGAAACCGGTGCGACCACGACGCGAGGCAAGACCCGGCGGGCGGGGACGCCCGGCTATTACAACGTGGTCTACGGCTACAACGAAGAGCAGGTCGGGCTCGCCGCCGGAAAGCTGGCTGTCCGGCTGCTCAATCACCTGGTGCAGGCCAACCCCACCTTCGACTTCATCGCCGAGCTGGAAAGCCTGGTGCTGCTGGCCGACCAGGCCGCCTTCGGTCCGTCGACCCAGGCGATTCTCGACGAGGCCACTCGGCGCGACATTCCCTATATCCGGCTGAACGAGGAGTCATTCGTCCAGCTCGGCCAGGGCAAGTACCAACAGCGGATCCGCGCCACCATGACCTCCCGCACGTCGGCGCTGGGTGTCGACATCGCGAGTAACAAGAAGCTGACCACCTCGCTGCTCGCCTCCGCCGGGCTGCCGGTCCCGAAAAGCGATACCGTCCGGTCGGCGGACGAGGCGGTCGCCTTCGCCGCCCGCATCGGATACCCCGTGGTCCTGAAGCCGCTAGATGGCAACCACGGGCGGGGCGTGAGCCTCGACGTACGCACCGAGGAAGAGGTCCGGCGCGGCTATGAGGGGGCCCTCCGCCAGACACGGAGCGGTGTCGTCGTGGTGGAGAGCTTCATCAAGGGCAACGACTATCGCGTGCTCGTCATCGACGGTCGTATGGTCGCGGTTGCGGAGCGGGTCCCGGCGCACGTCATCGGCGACGGCGAGCACACGGTGCGCGAGCTGGTGGACATCACCAACCGCGACCCACGTCGCGGCATCGGCCACAAGAAGGTGTTGACCCGTATCAAAATCGATGACGCCGCCCAGGAGCTGGTCAAACGCCAGGGATTCGGCCTCGACGAGGTTCCGCCCAAGGACGCCGTGGTCAAGCTGGCGGCCACCGCCAACATGTCCACCGGCGGCATCTCGATCGACCGCACCATGGAGGCCGACCACGACAACGTCGAGATCGCGGAGGAGGCGGCGCGCGTCGTCGGCCTCGACGTCGCGGGCATCGACTTCCTGACGCCCGACATCAGCCAGCCGGTGCGGGAGACCGGGGGGGCGATCGTCGAGGTGAACGCCGCCCCGGGTTTTCGAATGCACACCCACCCCACGGAAGGCGAGCCGCAGTATGTCGCGAAGGCGGTCATCGACCTGCTCTTCCCCCAGGGAACACCGGCGCGCATCCCGATCGTCGCCGTCACCGGCTCGAACGGGAAGACGACCACCGCGCGGATGATCGCGCACATCATCAGGGGCCTGGGCCACAAGGTCGGGATGACGACCACCGACGGCATTTATATCGACGGTCGTCTGGTCAAGCAGGCCGACGCCAGCGGACCGCGTTCCGCCCGCATGGTGCTGCAGAATCCGCGCGTCGACTTCGCCGTCTTCGAGGTCGCTCGCGGCGGGATCCTGCGTGAGGGGCTCGGCTACAGCGCGAACGATGTCGCGGTCGTCTTGAACGTCAGCGGCGACCACCTGGGCCTGAAAGAGGTCAACTCCTTGCGGCAGCTGGCCGCCATCAAGCGGGTCATCGTCGAGGCCGTCCCGCGCAGCGGCACCGCCGTCCTCAACGCCGATGACGAGCTGGTCGCCGAGATGCGCACCCACTGCAGCGGATCCGTGATCCTCTTTTCCATGCGCGAGGACAACGAGCTGGTGGGGCGCTGGGTGCGCCGCGGCCGTAAGGCCTTCGTCATCGAGAAGCAGCCGGGCGGCGGCGAGATGATGGTGCTGCGCGAGGGCCGGCGGAGCACGCAGATCGCCTGGCTCCATTTGATCCCGGCAACCTTCGAGGGTCGGGCGCGGGCCAACGTCCAGAACGCGCTGGCCGCCGCCGCGGCGGCTCACGCCGCCGGTGCCCACCTCCACGACATCCGGCAGGGACTGCGTAGCTTCCATCCGTCATTCCACGAAGCACCGGGACGCCTCAACATGTTCGAGCTCCACGGCGTGAAAGTGATCGTGGACTACGCCCACAACCCACACGGCCTGGCGCTGGCCGGCGACTTCGTCGAACGCCTGACCGCACCAGGCGTCAATGGGCCGCAGCCCGGCCGCCGCATCGCCGTGATCGCCACGCCCGGTGATCGCCGGGACGAGGACATGCGCGAGCTCGGGCGGGTGGCGGCGCGCGTCTTCGATATCCTGATCGTGCGCGAAGACGCCAACCCGCGCGGCCGGCAGCGGGGGGAGATCGCCGGCCACGTGATGGAGGGCATCAAGGCCGCCGGCGAGAGCCGTGTACAGAGCGCCGAGATCGTCATCGACGAGGGGCCGGCCATCGATGCGGCGCTGGGCCGCGCCACCCCGGGCGATGTCGTGCTGCTGTGCGTCGACAAGCCGGCCGACACCTGGCGCAACCTCGAGGCACGCCGGGCGCTGCCCGTCTCGCCGGGGACTTAGCCCCGGCTCCGCCGGACCAATTCCCGGATGCGGGGTGGGGAAACCACCACCCCGCCGCGGTCGCGCAGGTACTGGAAGACTTCCGGCCGCTGCGCCAGCGCCGTGATCGCGATCACATCCTTGGGCGCCGACGCCGTCAACATCCACTCGAGCGCCTCGAGCTCGTCCGGAAACACCGGTGCCTGCGGCTTGCCGCCGTCCGCCAGGCCTGCTTGCAGGCGTTGGACCAGGTCGTGCGGTTCGCGGCCGCGCAGGTAGCGATGAAGCTGCGCGATCGCGACCTGGTCCGGACCGCGCGCCGCCGTGTATCCCAGCCGGTGGATGATTGCGTTCGTTCGGTCGCCGGCCGAGCCAAATGCCAGGAAGATGCGACCATCCGGTGCCCGCAGCCCTTTGCAGATCTCGATCAGCCCGTGCATACCGTCTTCGTTGTGCGCGTAATCGATGACGATCA
>JALYYE010000345.1 GCA_030946735.1 Candidatus Dormiibacterota bacterium | reverse complement strand
CGTCGTAGTGCCAGCGGGTGGGAAACGAGAATTGCAGCCAGGCGGGGTCGACGACGGCGCCGGTGCTCTTACGCCGGAACAACTTCCGTTCGAGGAGGTACTCCTCACCCCGGCGGCGAGTCGCGATGGATTCGGCCGAGCCGCCAGTTGCGCGCTGGAGGGCCAGCAGCCCTTCCAGGACTCTGATCGTGGTATGGAAGGAAGAGCGAACCGAACCGTTCTCCACCTCGCAGTTCCACCCTCCGTCCTCGAGCTGCTCACCGGGTAGCCGTGCGACTACACCATCGACATCTTGATCGAAGTAGGCACCGAGCGCGACGGTCATACCGTTGATGCACGGCTCGACCTCGCCGCTAAAGAAAGGTTGGCCGGCGTGCTCCCATCGGCAGTGTTCTCGGACCTGCGCCACCGCCCGGCGCATCTTGTCACAGTGGGGGTCGACACCGAAGGCGTGCAGGAGGACGAGACTGTATGCCGTGGCGGTCCAGGGCTGGCCCTTGGGCTGCTCGCCGTTACCCGATTTGGCCCTCCATGCGGGGAATAACGCGCCTCCCATCCACTGGCCGTCTTCGCCTTGCAAGGCCAGCAGCCGGGCACCCCAGCCTTCGGTCGCCACGCGGGCCCGCTCCGCCGCGACGATTTCTGCCCGCGCATCGGCAAGATCGCGCAACACCTGCCAGCGGATGGCGGGGTCGGAGTCGAGCAGCCAGTCCAGTACGGCCACGGGCCGAGTCTACCTCGGGGATCCCTCAGCCAAGGCGGTTGCTTCGTTCGCTCTTGTGTGAGTGCGCACTGGCGCAAATTGAGTGTGTATAATGGCCTGCGCAATGCGTCGGTACGTGCGTAAGAACATCACGGTGCCGGCGAAAATGGACGCGCGCTTGAGGAAGCTCGCCAAGTCACGTGGCGCCTCCCAGAGCGGCCTGATCGTTCATCTGGTCGCCGTCGGACTTGCGACTGAGCTTGGTGAGGGCGACCCCCTCCTCCGCTACCTCGGCGCGATCGAGGGTCCCGCGGACTTGTCAGCCACGGTCGATAAGACGGTGTACGGCGCTGGCCGTTCTCGCTGACAGCGGGCTGCTGATTGCAGCGGTCAATCGAGGGGACCGTCATCATGCCTGGGCAACACGCCAGATTGTGGCCGCTAGGCGACAACGGGCGAAGATCGCAGTTCCGGATCTCGTCGTTGGCGAGGCCTTTACAAAGCTTCGATACGACCGACGGGTGAGTCCGCGGAAGGACGCCGGCATCGCCTTGACGGTCTTCAGATTGGTTGACGACTCTACGGAGCTGTTTGAGGTGCGGCAAGCGGGTCAGGGGGTCTATCAGAAGGCCCGAGACGTGCTCTCCCAGTACACCGATCAGTCGTTCTCGTACGTCGACGCGGTCGTCTTCGCCGTCGTCGACGCTGATCCGGCTATCCACCAAATCCTGACAGTCGATGGCCGGGATTTCGCCATCTACCGATTCGCTCACCGCGTTGAGGTCGTCGTGCCTTAACGCATTCGTCGGACGAGACACAAAACGTTGACTCCACGAAGAGTTCGAGACTCCCCTCCCGGTCCAAGAACCCAACCGCAGCGTAAAGGAAGCAGGGCCGGCTTGGCACTCTATCAGTGCATGCCACCCCTACGGTCGACGATCAGGACTACGATCGAACTGGTTGAGCGGGCCTGCGCCGGGGACGCCGAGGCCTTCACCGAGTTGGTCCGTCAGCATCAAGATCGGGCTTACGCAACAGCACTCTCGATGCTGGGCGACCCGGGCCGCGCCCAGGACGCCGTTCAGGATGCGTTCCTGGTGGCCTTTCGGAATCTTGGAACCCTACGAGCGCCGCACGCCTTCGGCGCTTGGCTCCGGCAGATCGTTCGTCATCAAGCAAGCCGGATCCTTCGGGGGCAGCGTTTCGACGCGCCTCTAGACCCAAACACGCCGTCTCCTGGCCCAGATCCTGCCGACGCCGCGGAGCGGCGGGAGGGCCTGCGGCGAATCCTTCGATCGATCGATGAGTTGCCCGATGGTGAGCGCGAAGCAACCATCCTCTTCTACCTGAGAGATCACTCGCAGAAGACCGTTGCTGAGCTCCTACATCTCCCGGTCACGACCGTCAACAACCGCCTACACGCCGCTCGCACCAAGCTCAAAGGAGAATTGCTGCCCATGCTGGAAACGATCCTTGCCCAACATCCTTTGCCTGCAGATTTCGCCGATTCGGTTCGCCGAATTGTCCGCGTCGAGGGCGCCGTGGCTGGCGGCGTCCCCGGGGCGCTCGCGCAGCTTGGGGCTCACCCGATTGGGACCGAGCCGCTCGAAACTGGGATAAAGGTCATTGACCTGCTTTGTCCAATCGCGGACGGTGGATCGCTTGGCCTGTTCGGTGATCCTCGAGTCGGCAAGCTCGTCCTCGTCGAGGAACTTACCCATAACCTCGGAAAAGGAGAGAGGCCGCCTGTCATCTTCACCTTCATAAAGGCGCCCGACGAAGTCGACGTTTACACGAGGCTCCTCGCCGACGCCGGTCCATTGCCGACCGTCGTCGTCGCTGCCGATGAGGCCAGCGAGGGCGCCCTCGCGGCCGCCCGTCCATTCCTCGACGCCAGCGTCTTTATGGCCCGGCAACTGCTGGAGGCTGGTATCTATCCCGCCGTCGACCCACGGCGGTCCTGGTCGCGGTTGCTAGATCCGGCGTTCGTCGGAACTGATCACTGGGAGGTGGCTCAAGGAGTGCTGGAGGCCGTTGGGCAAGTCGACGATGCGGGCGCCATCGGTGCCCGCGCACGGCGCATTCGAAACTTTCTGTCCCAGCCCTTCTTCGTAGCGGAGGCCTACAGCAAGCGGCCCGGTGTGTTCGTTCCGCGACTAGAGACCATCGCGGGCTTCAAGGCACTATTATCGGGAGCCTACGACGGCTTCCCAGAAGAGGCATTCCTGATGCGCGGCATCCTGGACGTCAGCTGACCGTCCTCAGACAATCCGGTTAGGCGGCTTGCTCCTTCAGCCCAGAACGCGCCGAAGCCGGACTCGCGAGGTGTCAAATAGTATCGACAGGGGCCGATCCGACGCCGTTGAGGAGGAAAACTGGAAATCATGGATTGGAAAATCGAGCTGGTCGCGGTGCCGGTGTCGGGCGTCGACCGAGCCAAGGCTTTCTATGTCGACAAGGTTGGCTTCAACGCGGATCACGATCAGCAAGTCAACGAGAATCTGCGGTTCGTGCAACTGACGCCGCCGGGCTCGGCGTGTTCGATCTACATCGGCACCGGCTTGACGAAGATGAAGCCTGGTTCCATCGAGGGCCTGCAGATGGTGGTGCCGGACATCGAAAAAGCGCACCAGGAGCTCGCCGAGCGCGGCGTTCCTGTCAGTGATATCGAGAACTTGTCCTGGGGCCGGTTCGTCTACTTCAGCGATCCGGACGGCAACAAATGGGCCGTACAAGAGGTGCCCAAGCGCAACTGAGATATGGCGACCAGCAAGGAAATCCCCGTTTCTGAACACCTCAAGAAGGTCCCACCCGCCGTGCGTCCGATCGTGCAGGCGGCCCGCCGGATGGTGAAGGCCATCGCGCCGACGGTCGACGAGATCAGTTATCAGAGCCAGCCTCCTCGTTCCAGCAGTTACATGTGGAAGATCGTTAGGTACGCGGTCAACGGTGCGAACGTCGTCGGGATCGGCACGTTTCCGAGGCACTCGACCCTGTTCTTCTACCGTGGCCGCGAGCTCGACGACCGCGGCGGGTTGCTGGAGGGCTCCGGAAAGGACTCTCGATTCATCACCCTGCGGACGCCAGCCGACGCCGAGCGCCCGGCCGTCAAGCAGCTGGTGCGTCAGGCGTTCAAGCGCGGTGGTTAATGTGCGGTCGCCTCTCGTTCTCGTTTAATCGGGCCGATCTGCTGGCCACGTATTCGTGGCTTAGAGACGCGCCCGATGAGGACGCTCGCTACAACATCGCCCCGACCGATCCGGTGGTGGCGGTCGGCCCTCATGGAGCCGACACCGTCCGATGGGGCATCGATGGCCGAAAAGGCGGGCTCTTCAACATCCGCTCCGAAACGGCGATTACCAAGCCCTACTATCACCGCCTCCTCCTCGGCCAACGAATCCTGGTTCCGGCCAGCCATTTCTACGAGTGGCGCACCCTCGGCGGGCGCCGGTTACCGGTCGCCATCTCACGCGAGGACGGCAAGGTCCTCAATCTGGCCGGCCTCCTTGGAAGCTGGGAGGGGCGGCCGGCCGCGACCATCCTGACGACAGCTCCCAACGGAGACATCGTGCCCCTTCACAACCGCATGCCGGTGGTGCTCAACGACGACGACGCCGCCACCTGGGTGCTCGAAGACTTGTCCCTCGAGCAGGTCGCCGACTTCCTCAAACCCTGTTCCGACGGTTGGCTGCGGCTGGCACCGGCGTCGCCCCTGGTGAACGATGTGCGCAATCAAGGTCCCGAGCTGCTCGATCCGCAAGCGCTGCCACCCCACTTTCAGCTCGACTTGATGCCGCCCGCCTAGGGGGCCTGTCGATCCGGCCGGAGGTCATTCGTATAGAGGGTGAGAACCGGCACGCTGCCGGCGGTACTGTCAAGGGAGGAATACACATGCGCAGGATCATTGCGTTCACGAGTCTCACGCTCGACGGGGTGATGCAGGCGCCTGGCCGCCCGGACGAGGATCGCCGGGGCGGCTTCGAGCACGGCGGCTGGGCAACGCCCTACGCCGATTCCGTGCTGGGCAGCATCGCCGGTGAGAGCATGGCCTCCACCGGTGCGCTGCTCTTCGGGCGACGGACGTACGAGGACTTCTACGCCGTCTGGCCCAAGCGAACCGAGAACAACCCGTTCACGGCGGTGCTCAACAACACCCAGAAGTACGTCGCCGCGACGACGCTGAAGGAGCTTCGATGAAAGGAGAGAAGTCATGTTCAAAGCAAAGGCGGCATTCAGCGGCTTTTCCGTAAACGATCTGCCAACCGCCAGGAAATTTTATGGCGAGACCTTAGGGTTGGAAGTCGAGCCTGACGGTGTAGGAATGAGGCTGCAGTTGCCTGGTGGCGGGACGGTGTTCGCTTATCCCAAGCCTGATCACCAGCCAGCCCCCTTCACGATTTTGAACTTCGGGGTCGATGACATCGATGCGGCGGTGGATGATCTCACACGTCGAGGCGTGAAATTTGAACGCTACGACAATGGTCCGAAGCAGGATGAGAAAGGCATCCTGCGAGGCCGCGCACAGAATAGGGGCCCGGACATCGCCTGGTTCAAGGATCCCGCCGGGAACGTTCTGTCCATCCTCCAAGGCGGGTGAGAAGCGTTAGGAGCTGAGCGGTTTGCTCATCTCCCAGTCGTGGCCAAACGGGTCGGTGAGGCGCCCGGTTCGCCAACCGTAGTCTTCGTGCACCGGCGCCACCGCGCCGAACGCCGCCTTGTAGTAATCGACTGCCCTCTGCGCATCACTCACGGCAAGCCACGGAGCAATGCTCGGACTGGTGGTGGGACTCAGGGCCTCATCGTCCGGCGCCGATGTGGGGGCGGCTTGGCGCGCTCATCCCTGAGAAAGGCGCAGCTCTCCAGCGTCACACAGTCGCAGTCACGGCTCTCGCGAAGTATCCGTTCGATCCCCCGCGCGGCCGTGATGACGCCGGCAATCTCGTCAAGCTTGCCATCGACGAGCCGACGCCAGTGCTCTTTAGCCAGACTCCCCCTGGGAGTGGACAGCAGCGCCTTTATGTCGGCCAGTCGGATGCCCAGGCGGCTACAGAATCGAATCAGCGTGAGGTGATCGATCGTGCTCGGGTCGTAACGGCGTTTGCCGCTCAGCCGAGTCGGTTTTGGCAAGATGCCAGCATCTTCGTAGTAGCGAATTGCGGATGTGCGAAGGCCCGTCGCGGCCGCGACGTCCCCAATACTCATGGCCGATTTCGTACTCATATTTGACTTAAAGTCTACTTTAAGTGCGAGTCTGTGAGGCATGCAAGATACGAACCTCGTGTGCAGCCTGACCGCCGCCGACTATCGCGACCGCGAAACCGCGTGGCTCAAGCTCGGAGACTACATCAGCGCGTCCGCACCCATAGCAGGCGGCCTCAGCTTTACCTTCGTTCCAATCCAGGGCCTTCGCGAGTCGCTAACCGAGCTCATCCGGTTGGAGGCGGAATGCTGCGCCTGGATGTCCTTCGCACTGTCGGAGTCGAGCCAAGGGATCGGCCTGGCGATCACGTCGGACACCGAGGATGGGCAGCGCGGGGTGCGGGAGGCGTTTGCTCCTCTGGTCCGCTCCTCCGGCGTTTAGTCCCCGCCCTCAATCGTGACCAGTCGAGCCTGGCCTTGCTGAATCTGCGCGGCCTGTGGCGGCTGGAATCCTTCTATACCCGTGCTGATGAGCGCCGCCGGTGTCGCGATCTCACCTTTGGGCTGCTGCTTAACGGAAGAAGGAGTAGGTAACCATGCGAGCGCTCGGGGATGCGGATGAACCAGGTGGGGACGCTGGGCACGCTGCGCTTCGTCCAGTACGACGAAGTCAGACAGGTCTGTCCGTCTGTTACGCTTTGTTCCGGATGGGGGCTACAAGCGCGGCGCGCGAGCGGGTTCTGACAACCGCATACGACCTGTTCAGTCGACGGGGAGTCCGCGCCGTCGGAGTTGACACCATCATCGCCGAGGCCGGTGTTGCGAAGATGACCTTTTACCGGCACTTCCCCTCGAAGGACGACCTCGTCCTGGCGTTTCTCGACCGGCGCGAGCAACTCTGGACCAAAGAGTGGCTGGAAGCTGCGGTGGAGCGGCGTGCGGTGGACCCTCGGGAGCGGCTGCTGGCCATCTTCGATGTCTTCGACGAGTGGTTCCATCAAGACGAATTCGAGGGCTGTTCCTTCATCAATGTCTTGCTGGAGACGGTCGAGCCCGGCCATTCGGCCAGGGTGGCAAGCGTGGCATATTTGGCCAATATCAGGGTCTTCCTGCGCCGGCTCGCGACGGACGCCGGCGCCCACCGACCCGACGACCTCGCGCGCAAGTGGCACATCCTGATGAAGGGCTCCATCGTGGCCGCCGGTGAAGGCGATCGGCTGGCGGCGCGGCGGGCCCACGCTGTTGGACAGCTCCTGCTGGACGCGGAACTCAGCGGCAAGACTCGCATAAGGCACGCCTGATGGCTCGCCTCAACGGCGGAGCGGTGCGCGAAGCCTCCGAGATCCGCAACCGACGGGCGCCAAAAGGCGAGGAGTACCTGAACTTCGTGAAGCTGATCTCCCATGAGCTGGGTGGACCTACCGCGGTGCTGGGCGGATACCTCAGCATGTGGCTTGACGGGTCGTTCGGCGAACTCCCGCCGGAATTGCGGCGTAGCGCCGAGATCTCCTATGGAAAGGTGGTTCAGCTCAAGAACCTGATCAACCAGATACTGCTGGCGGCACGGATTCACGATCACACGCTGGAGCCGCAGAGAACCAAGGTCGATCTGGTGCCATGGCTGCGAGAGGCGGCCCGCGACATCGCCTTTGTGGTGTCCTCGACCGGACACGCCCTCCAGCTCGATGTCGTTCCGCGATCGGTCATCGCGGAGATCGACCCGGAGTTGTTGCGGAGCGCGCTGTTCAACCTGGTGGACAATGCGCAGAAATTCTCGCCGTCCGGTTCGGCCATCCGCCTTCGGCTTGCACAGGATCGCGAGCAAGCCGAGATCGAGGTGGTTGACGAAGGGCTTGGTTTACCGGAAGACTTCTCGCTCGAGCCGTTCGCCCGTCGCGATCGGCACCTCGGCTTCGAATGGCCGGGAGTCGGGCTGGGCGTGTTCATCGCCCGCGGTGTCGCCCGGGCTCATGGTGGCGACCTCGACTACCGCACCTCAAACGCCGGCACAGTGATGCGGATGAACGTGCCAGCGGTTGGCCATGGCGACAAAAATGGCTGAGGCAGCCACCGCCGAGGTCGGCCTGGGCTGGAACAGCGACACACTCCCCCTGGGGAGCCACGTGTGTTTCTACTACCTCAACGAGGAAATGCTGAAGCGGACCCTCGCCTTTCTCCGCGTTGGACTGGACGACCCCAAGGATTTCTGCGTCCTCTTCGCCGATGAGGCACGCTCCGGCCGACTCCTGTCGTGGCTCGAGGAGGGCTATCACGGGGAAATCCAGCCGCTGATGGATCGCGGAAAGCTCGCAGTGATCGGCGGCGCACCGACCGTCGAGGAGCTCCTCACCGCCATAGGGACCCGTCTCGACCGCGCGGTCAAGGAAGGCTACCGGCTGATCCGCTTCCTCGGGTTTATCGGTTGGGGCCAGCCAGGCTGGCCGAATGACCGTGACCTCCTCGAGTTCGAGGCCAAAGTCAACTACGCCGTGACAACCTACCCGGCGGTCATCATCTGCACCTATGGAGTGCCAAGCCTGCCCGGGACGAGCCTCATCTACGGCGGTCTCCAGACCCATCCGATCACGATGCTTGCTGACGTCACCGCCCGAAACAATCCGCTCTACGTACCGCCCGCGAAGTTCATCGAAGGGCTCGCTCGGTCTGACGTGGAGGAGGATTCGGCACCGGCGCGGACCAGAACGCCCCGGAGCGGTTGAACTAGTTCGGCAGGAGCGGCAAGGGCGGGCTGATGCCCTCGTTGTAGTACCCCAAGAGCCCCATAATGTCCGCTCGCGCTGTCCTGGCGGTTTTGCTGACAATCGGCTTCTACGCGCTCGCAATCGGGCTCGCGATTGCCCTTCTAGCCATTCCCTATTGGGAGTGGACCAACTTACACCGGATCGATCTGCGGATCGCGATTTTCTGCGTCTTCGGGGCGGTCATCATCCTTTTCTCCATCTTGCCGACGATCGAGCGTTTCGTCGCGCCCGGTGAGCGGGCCGATGCGCGATCGCATCCGCGCCTCTTGGCCGAGCTGACCGCCACCGCCAAGGCGGTCGGCGAACCCATGCCGGAAGAGGTCTACCTGATCCAGGACCTGAACGCTGCCGTCCGTCAGCGTGGCGGCGTCATGGGATTGGGCGATCGGCGCGTCATGCTGCTCGGCGTCCCGCTGATGCGCATTTTGCGGATTTCGGAATTCCGAGCCGTGGTGGCCCACGAGTTCGGTCACTATCGCGGACACACGCAGCTTGCACCCTGGATCTACAAGACTCGCGAAGCGATCGGCCGGACGCTCGCTCATCTCTCGG
>JALYYE010000334.1 GCA_030946735.1 Candidatus Dormiibacterota bacterium | reverse complement strand
CGGCTCCGCCGCAACCGTCGCTGCCAGCGTCCGTGTAGATCCCCGCGAGCAAGCCCTTCGAGTGGATGTAGTCGGCCACAGGCTTCATTCCGCCAGGCCACCTGGCGGCGTCGACCGTTATGTTGCCCGCCGTGTCACGCGTGCCGGACCACCATCCGCCGTCGATCCAGACGTATCGATACCCGGCAGCCTTGAGCCCGCGGCTCACGATGGCATCGGCAACCGTCTGGATGGTGGCCCGATCGAAGCTGTCGCCAAGTCCGTAAAAGGTATTCCAGCCCTGGTAGGGGGTTCGGGCAAGGCCACTGTCAAGGGCGTGGGCCCGTATGGGGGCACTTCCAGCCGTCATTGCGACGGCCAGGCTGAGGCTGAGCGCCGAAGTGAGCATGCCCGATGCCAGGCGCGCTAGGCGAAGGCGAATGCGGTCCTCCCTACCCCCCTCCCGAAGATTCTCAAACGTTATGCATCGGGCGGGCGCCCTGTCAAGGATCTAGCCTCTTTTGTCCCGACCAATTCCGATACTGCCCAGCTCGCGCCGGCGTGGCTGGGATCGAGATCCAGCACCTCGTCGAAGGCGGCTCGCGCCAGCTCCGGTGAACCGAGGCCCAGGAGAGCAAGTCCCTCGAGGTAACGGCTATCGATGCGGTTCCGGCGCGCGAGATCGTCCTCGAAGAGCAGGAACGTCGGGAGCGAGGTCGCGAAGAAGTCGATGCGGACTTCGGTTTCAGCCTGGCGCTGGGCGGCGGCATACAAATCTTCGAGCACCTTCTCGGCTGCGGCGGTGTCACCACGCCGGCGCAACGCGAGGGCGCGCCAGTAGGTGGCCTCGGAGAACAATGGGACCGCAACCATCGGCGGCTGCTGCGACGGCCGGGGGTCCGCGGCCAGCTCCAGCTCCTGCCGAGCACGATCCGGTTCGCCCAGCATCTCAAAGGCGAGCCCGAGGTGGTAGTGGAGATCATGCTCAGACCTCAACAAGTGCCTCCCCTCCCCCAGGTTTTCCGGGTAGCGCTTCGCCGCCTCCAGGTGGCGACGGGCGTCCTCCGGACGCTTCGTGGCGAGCGCGGCCTGTGCCAGCCGAAGGTGGGCGCGCACGTACTGATCGGAGACGCGGCCTTCACCACCCTCCCAGGGATGAAAGCGCCGCGACATCAGGTACTCCAACGCCGCCTCGTGGCGTCCGAGGTCGTTATAGAGGGTCGCGAGCTCTGTCCCGAGGTCGTCGCGCCGGTCGACGAGATCTCGGTGAGCTTCGAGGTATGCCAGACGCAGCGCGGCGGGTCGACCCGCCCGCTTGGCGAGCTGGTCAGACTCGAACAAGATTCGCGCGTCAGCTGGGTCGGCATCGAGCGCCTTTCGGTAGGCATACTCCGCATCTTCAGCGCTTCGGCGGATGTTGAAATACGCAATCCCGAGATTGCGCCACGTCACCGGGAAGCTCGGGTCGAGCTTCGCGGACAGTTCCCAGGCGGCGATCGCCTCCTCGTAGCGGCGCCGGTCGTAGAACCAGTTCCCCAGGTGATACGGCGCGCGCGCGTCGCCTGGATTCGCGGCGCTGGCACTGGCCAGGATGGCAAGCTCCTCGAGCCGGCCGAAGAACGCCGGCCCCGGCTCAGCCGACGCAGCGATCGCGCGGTGACGCACCGCCTCCCGTCCATGCCCGGCTCGCTCGTGCAGCCAGCCCAGGTGGTAATGGCCAATGGGGACGAGGGCGTCGCTGGAATTGGCCGCCAGCCCGGAATCCGCCGCGGCGATCGCATCGTCCCAAAGGCCCGCCGACGCCAGGTCGAGGGCGACGTCCAAATGGGTCTGGAGGTCAGCGAACTGGACCGTGTCAGTCGACCGATGCAGTTGCTCCGCCGCCCATCGACGCTCGAGAGTCGCCCACAGATCGAGCGGATCCAGCCGCAGGGTCGCATCTGCTTCGAGGAGCGCCTCCTCGTGACGCCCGGCGCGTCGCAGGATCGCCGCCCGGAGGTCGCGCGCTTTGAGGTCGTCAGCATTGAGCGACAGAGATCGCTCGAGGTGGGTCAGCGCGCGGCTATGACGATCGTTGGCGGTATCGATCTCGGCCAGGGCGTGGTATGCGGGGCTTGCCCACGCCTGATTCCAGCTCGCTTTGTAGAAGGCGTCGTATGCGTCATCGTCCCGGCCCAGAAAGCGCAGCGTCACGCCGAGGAGGTAGAGCGCTTCGCCGTCGTACGGGTTTGGGTTCCGGCTGGTGAGCCTGTCAATGGACACCCGCAGGTGCTTTTCCGCGAGTGCGAACTCGCCGCGCCGCAGATGCCATGTGCCGAGAGCCGTGTTGCTTCTCGCGTCGCCAGAATCCCGCCGGATCGCCTCGCGCCAGTATGGCTCCGGCGAGCGCGTCGGGTGACGATACTGCTCGAGGTGGAGGCCGGTCAGAAACAGCTCATCGTTGGACGAGATGTCGCCCGGCGGTCGCGGCTCTGAGGCTGGTGCCGGTAGCTTCTCCTCGACCGCCGCCTCGGGCCGATATGAGAGCAAGTCCCGGCCGCCCGCTCGGACGAGAAGTTGCAGGTCCGTCGGAACCGCTTCGGGAGGCAGCGCCACGCTCGTGACGAAAGGCTGGTCGGGTGCCAGGCGCACATGCCGCTCCAACAGCTTCTGACCACTGCGCTCCAGCAGCACCGACGCGTCCGCGAAATCGCCGGTCACGGCCACTCCGATCCGAGCCGCGCCATCGTCGACTCGCAAGCTCGCCGCCGCATCTAGATTTGCGTGGGTCGCCGGACCGATGGCCTGGATCGGATACCAGTACTGACAGAACGATTTCGTCTCATACGGCTGGAGAAACGAGAAGTCGGGTTGATTGTCGCTGTACCCTCCCGCCATCAGCTCGACGTAGGGGCCGTCCTCGTCGGTGAGGTTGCGGTCCCAGGCGACGCCGAACTCATGGTTGCCCCAGGTCCAGAGCTTCTTGCCGGGCGCCACGCGGTGGTCGGCTATGTGAACCACCCCGGCCTGGGCCGCGTGGTCGTAGCCACCAAGGAAATCATGGCGTGAGCCCATCGCCATGTACGAGGTGGGCACCGGGATGTTGCGGTACCAGCGAAGGTCAGTTCCGCCCTCGGGGTTGGCCCCATAGTCGACTCCGTAGTACGGTCCGCGCGCCAGCGGAAAGTAGGACATCGCCCGCTTCGCGTGATCGGCGACGTACCAGACATCCGGGGGAAAGAAAACCTCGTAGCGGTCATGGACGTGGACGCCGACATTCGCCCACCAGAGGAAAGTCTGCGTCAGAGGCGTGCGGTTGTACACGCGCCCCTCGGCCTCGACATAGGAACGGCCTGGCCGAAGGCGGATTCCAACCATGACCTTGAGCCGGCCCATCGGCTCGTGCTCGGAGAGCCATACCGTGCGCGTGCCATCTGGATCTTCCTCGATCGACCAGTCGACCGGCATGAACGTCGATGGCCGGTGATGCTGTGGCGTGTTGAACTCGACGCCGCCCGAGATCCACGGCCCGAGCAAGCCCACGAGCGCCGGCTTGATCACCCGCTGCCGGTAGAAGAAGTCGTAGCCGTTGGTGACGTCCTGCCCAATATGGATCCGCCCACCGATTTCCGGCAGGATCAGCAGTCGGACGTAGTCATTTTCGAGATGTAGGGCCTGCCAGGCCCGGTCGAGCTTTTCATCGGTGACGCGGTCCGTCACTGGATTCGGATAGACCCTACCGCTGCTGCCCTGGTAGACCCGCTTTTCCAGGAACATCGGGCTGCGGTCCGCCGGCCGCTCCGGGTACGTCGGGATGACGACGCGATCTTGCCAGGCGCGGACGTGGCTCACGGTCACCGCCTGCGACTATAGACGCATGGCAGCCTTCAGGCCGTGAGCCGTCGCACCGGTCATGTCGTCACCCTGGGCGAGACCATGGTGCTCCTGCACCCGCTCGATACTGAGCCGCTGCGCAGCTCGCGGCAGCTCGCTGTCAGCGTCGCGGGTGCCGACTCCAACTTCGCGATTGCCATGACCCGACTCGGCTGGCCGGCAATCTGGCTGAGCGCGGTTTCTGAGGATCCGCTCGGCGACCTGGTCGTGGAGAGGGTTGGCGGCGCGGGGGTGGACGTCTCCCTGGTTCGCCGCGATCCGGATCATCGGACCGGTGTCTTCTTCAAATTCCGCGAGGCGGGACACACCCGCGTGCTCTACTACCGCGGCGACTCGGCCGCCAGCCACTTCAACCCGGATTGGCTCGAACCATCGCTCTTCGAAACGGCAGCGGTGCTGCACCTCAACGGTGTCACCTGCGCGCTCAGCCAGTCGTGCGCCGCGAGCGTCGCCCGAGCCCTTGCCCTCGCAAAGCAACACCACGTCCGCGTCTCCCTGGACGTGAACCTTCGCCTCCAGCTGTGGGACCTCGAGCGTGCACGAGCCGCGTTGATGCCGTTGTTCCCACAGGTCGACGTCGTGCTGGGCACCGAAGAAGAGTTACTGGCCCTGTCCGGGAGCGCGGCGCTTGACGAGGCGCTGACGGTCATCGCCCAGTGCGGGCCAACGGTGGTCGTGGCCAAACGAGGTCCGCTGGGTGCCGTCGCTCTCGCCGGAGGTCAGCGAGTGGACCATCCGGGCTTTGTGCCGCCAGCCGTCGTCGACGAGGTTGGCGCGGGAGACGGGTTTGCCGCCGGCTTCGTCTCAGCGTTTCTGCGCGGCGCTATCGTCGAAGAAGCCCTGAGTCATGGGAATCTCGTCGGAGCCGCGGCCACCACGGTGGCGGACGATTCCTCGGGCTACCCGACCCAGGCGCAGCTGGAAGCGTGGCTCAAGGCCTGGCCAAAGCGCGAACCATCTGCGCCGCCCGCTGCTGGATGAGATCCGGGGTGGTCCCAGCAGTCAACCAGGTGCCTACTCCCACCCCGACGGCACCGGCGGCAATGAATGCCGCGGCGTTCTCCAGCGTGACCCCACCGGTTGGTATCAGGGGCACTGCGGCCAGCGGCCCCTGCAGCTCCCGGATGTAGGAGGGCCCCATCGCGGACGCCGGAAACACCTTCACGGCAGACGCTCCCGCGCGCCACGCGGCCAGGATCTCGGAGGGGGTAAAGGCACCAGAGAACACGGGTATGTTTTGGGCGACCGCCCAGCGCACCAGCTCGACATCTATATGCGGCGACACGAGGAAGCGTGCCCCGGCCTGGACCGCCGTGGTCGCGCCGGCAACGTCGAGCACCGTCCCGGCACCCACCAGCAGGGCGCCACCGGAATACCGGTGCGCCAGCTCGCGGATCGTGGCGATCGCATCCGGACTGTCGAGGGTGACTTCGAATGCGCGCACCCCGCCGGCAACCAGTGCCTCCGCAATGGGGACGATGGCACGGCGCTCAAGTCGCCGGCCAATGGCGATGACACGGCCGGCGCGGATCTCCTCGGGAATCGGAGAGCGGCGTTCGGGCAGGTCAGACGAGGAGGCTTCCAAATTGCTCCAAGAAGTCGTCGATCATGGACCGCTCCTCGCGGTCGAGGGTCCAGCCAGGCGCCCGGCATCGGTCGCTGCCGATGACTCCGCGGCGCGCCAGGATAGTCTTTTCAGCCTGGACGATCAGCTCCACGTCTTGCATCCAGTAGGAAATGTAGGGAAGCAGCCGGCGATGCAAATCCAACGCCTGGTCGTGCCCTCCGGATTCCCAGGCGCGCCAAATCGCAACGTAGACCTCGGTGAAGGAACACCCCGGTTGCACTCCCACCGCCCCGCGGCGCAGGGCATCAGGCAGCTGGACACCGGCGTAGCCGACGAGGGCCGTAAGCGTGGGGTTGCCCGCGGCAAGGTCGGCGATCATGCGGCCTGGTGGCATCGATTCGACTTTCACCATGCGAAGGTTTGGATGCGCGGCCGCCAGCGCGCGCAGCGACGGCGCGTCGAGGCTGGTTCCCGCCAACGCCGGAGCGTACTGGATGATGACCGGCAAATCGACAGCTTCCAGGATTGCCGCGAGGTGCTCGAGAACGGCAGCGCGTGGGGGGCCGAGAAAGTGGGGCGGCAGGATGTTGAGGGCGCCGGCACCATCGGCGACGGCGTCTTTTGCGTTTCTTACCGCCACCTCGGTCGCATGATCCGTGATCGACACGATCGCCGTGACGTCATCGCGCCCGCGCGTTTCCTGCAGTAATGCCCGGCGCAGCACCGTCCGCTCTTGGTCGGTGAGTTTGTGGAACTCGCTGGCGAATCCGAAGAGCATCACAGCCGTAACACCCGTGCCCAACACGTGCCGCGTCATGGCCGTAAAGCCAGGCACGTCGAGGTCACCGTTCTCCAGGAAGGGCACGGCAAGAACCGGGCAGACGCCTCGAATCGTCATCGGCGTTGACCCCTCCCCAGGCTCACGTCAACCGACCACTTCATCGGCTGCCCGGGATGGATTTGCGGCACCCGCTGGTTCGCGAAGGCCACGCTGAGGTCGTCGTAATAACCCGTGGCGGGCTCGAGGGCGATGACCGGATGGCGCGCGTAGGCGCCGTTGTCCAACCAGATCCCAAGGTATGGCACCAGCGTCGGATCCCAATCCAGGCGCAGCCAGGCGCCCTCCGTGTCGACCAGGTCGGCGCTCCCAACCGGCGTTTCGGGCAGCGCGTACAGCTTGCGTCCAGTGCCCCTAGGCAAACCAAGAGCCGACTCGACATCGGGGCGCGGCCAGCGGACGGTTTCGGGCCTCCTACCAGGGGTGACATCCAGCACCTCGCCGACCTCTGGCGGCAGGACAATGGATGTGCCGCGCACCTCGACGGCGAACTGCGGATGAGCCGCCCACAGAAGCCAGAGCGGGGCGGAGCCGGTGACCGCCAGCTCATAATCCAACTGCAGTCCTGAACCGTCGAGGCGCATCGTCCTTGTCAACTGATACGGAAGCGCTCGCCCGGTAGTCCAGCAAGCAAGAGCATCCCCATCCTGCCGAATCTCCCATGGCAGCGTCCACACCTCGCCGTGGTCGGGCAGCGCCGTGCCCAGGTACTGGCCATCGGGATATGCAGCACCGGTGATGGTGGGAAGCATTTCGTCCCACCCGAACATGTCGGCGTCGGTGAAGGCGCTCCCGTACGCCGGCGGACTGCGCAGCTCGCCGGCAGGCTGCTCGAGCCATTCGCGCCCGCTGGGAAGGTGCTGGAGGCTGGCGATCTTCGCGCCGCGGCGAGGCAGCACCACGACGTCGATCTCGTCGGTCCTCAAGCGCTTTCCGGCCTCACCTCGCCAGAGGACGTCCTCCAGCCTCATCGAGGCGAACGGCGGCGTGCCGCGCGCTCGGCGTCCCGGGCCGCCTGGCGGAGCAGGTCGTGCATGCGCGCTTCCGCGTCTTTTGGCCGGCGTGCCTCGACCGCGGCCAATACCGCGCCGTGGAGCTCAATCGCGGCCGCATCCACGTGCTCCCAACTCACCAGGTCTCGTAACCGCAGGGCGGGCTGTAGCACCACCGCGAGGCGCTCGAGCAGCTCGTTGTGCGTGGCGGCGAGCACGGCGCGATGAAAGCGGAGGTCCGCGGCGGCGAGCTCCGGTGGTTGTTCGGCACGCTCCAGCTCACGCAACGCCGCATGCATCGCCCGCAGGTCAGCCCGCAGCCGTCGCTCAGCCGCGAGCCGGGCGCCTTGCGGTTCGACAATCCGCCGCACCTCATCCAGGCTGCGTAAGAGCGCAAGGTTCCTCGCCGACCCACCCTGCCAGACCAGGACGTCGGCATCAAGGACATTCCAATCCGCGCGGGGCCGGACGTAAGTCCCGTAGTGCGGTCGGGCCTCGACGAGCCCCTTGGCGGTCAGCACCTTGATCGCCTCGCGCACGGCGGTGCGGCTGGCGCCGTAGCGACCCTCAAGCTCCGAGATTTCCACGACGTCACCCGGCCGCAGATCACCGTGCCCGATGCGGCGACCGAGGTCCTCGACAACCTGTCGGTGCAGTCCCATGGTGTCAGTCCTTCTTGACCGTATAGCCGCCGTCGACGAGGAGGGTGGCTCCCGTGATGTAGGACGCATCGTCTGAGGCCAGGAAGACGACGACGGCCGCCACCTCCTCAGGGCGGCCGAGCCGTCCGGCCGCCGTCCCCGCCGCGGCGCGCTCCAGATCCGCCGCGCTCGCGGAAGCCCAGGCGCCGGTCAGGATCGGGCCCGGCAGGACGGCATTGACACGGACCTGCGGACCGTACTCAACGGCCAGCTGCCGGGTGAGCGCGATGATGCCCCCCTTGGCCGCCGCGTAGGCCGGATGGGAACGGAAGCCCAACTGCGCCTGGACCGAGGACGTGTTGACGATGTTGCCGCGAACGGCCTGCAGGTCCGCAAGGCACGCCCGGACTGAGTGATAGACGCTGGAGAGATCGACGGCCAGCTGCCGCTCCCAGGAGTGCTCATCGAGCAGGTGGGCCGGGGCCAGCTCGGCCGCGTACGCGTTGTTGTGCAGAACGTCGAGGCGCCCGTGGCGGTCCCGTACCCTGGCTGCCAGGGCACGCCAGTCGTCGGCGCTGGAGACGTCACACCGCATGGCGGTGGCGTCACGGCCGCTTTCTCGGAGCTCGGACGCGACGCGCTCGGCAGCGACCTCATCGATATCGACCAAAATGGCGGACGCCCCTTCCTCGGCAAATCGTCGCGCCGTGGCGGCACCGATGCCCGATGCGGCCCCGGTGACGAGGGCGACACGTCCCGTGAAACGGCTCATCCCGCCTCGGCAGGCTGCTGCACGAGTCGCGCGGCGAGGGCCAGGGCCAGGGGTCCCTCCCCCCAGGGGACGACGAATCCTCGTGGCACGTGGGCGTAGTGCGACGGCGTCGTACAGGCATTGACAGCGGCCGAGACGCCTCCCAGGATTCCTTGCTCGTCGGTGGCGGTCATGGCCGCTTCCAGAGCGCGTTCGCCCGCGAAGAGCGCCTCGCTGCCGGCGATCGCGGTGCGTGCCGCCCGCAGGAATCCGGCGGCCATGAACGCGGCGGTCGAGCTTTCATCGCCGGAGTCGGCCTCGCCGACGACCGCATCCCAGTGGCCATCGTCGCGCTGCAACCGGATCATCGCGGCGATCAAGCGCGAGGCCGAATCGGCAAGCTCCTGCCGGCGGGCATGCGTGGAGGGAAGGTCGTCGAGAACATCGAGCAGGCCCAACAGTGCCCAGCCCTGGCCTCGCCCCCAACCCGGACCATAGGTCCGGTCGGAACCCTCCAGCACAAAGTGATCAAAGAGACCGCTGTCGTTCTGCAGCAGACGGACATAGCCCGCCGCTTGACGCGCGCCCTCATCGACCCACGCCTGATCACCCGTGACGGCGCCGAGCGCAACCAGAAAGGGCGGGTCGAAATGCAGGCAGTCGACGAAGACGCCGGCGGGTGGGTGGGCGAGCAATGAGAGCTCGGGAGCGCTGAGCTTGTCTGGCCCATACGGATGCTGCAATGGCGAGTGCTCCCAGGTGGCAAAGACGCCCCCAATCCGGGGTCGTGTCACGAGGTAGCGGGCCAGCCCGAGCGCTCCGTCTCTGACGAGCGGGTCTTCGGTGGCGCGGTATATCTTCACCATGGCGAGTCCCGGAGCGGTGCAGTCGAGGCGAACGTACGGCTCAGCACGTGTCGCCCAGGCACGTACAAAGCCGTGAGCGAACCGCAGCCAGCGGTCCTCCTCGAGCACCTCGGAGGCGGCGAGCATGCCTTCGAATCCCACCGAGTCACCGAAACTCCAGGTCTTGTAAGGAAGCCGGATCAACTGGTCCGCGACGCGTCGCAGCGTCTGGGTGAGCATCATCGGGCGCTCCGAATGCGGTAGCCGTCTTCCGACTGCCAGGCGTGAATGCGACCGAGCGCCAGTTGGCGTTCGAGGTGGCCCACCACCGGGAACGCCAGTGCCCCACCGGTACCTTCGCGCGGCCACGCTCCGAGTCTCGGATTCGCTCGGACCAGCAGCTCCTGCAGGCTGAGACCACCGGCCCCAGCACCATCGACCTCGTCCAGGACCACGTCGTCCAACTTTTCGACAAACATCCGGCTACGGGCCAGGAACTCGCGCGCCGCATCAGCGTGCATGGTTGGGTAATGGGCCGTCAACAGTAGCTCGGGCCGCAGGGCTTCGCAGCGGCTGATGGTTGCCAGGTAGCTGTCCACGTACCGATAGGTCGGGGGAAATGCGGGCCGCCCGTCGGCATGCGGCACCATGTCGCCGAGCACCGCGTCCGCGACGGCAAGAGCACGGCTGCGCGAGTCGTAGACGGCAAGGTGCCCGTACGAGTGCCCAGGCACGTGCAAAATCTCCAGCTCCCAAGCGCCGCCCAGACCGACGCGTTCGCCACCCGTTGCCGCCATGTCGAGAGGGCCTTCCCGCGTGACGGACCGCGTCCAAGCGAGCACTTCGGGCGATTCATCGAGACCCCATGGCCGACGAAATCCCCTGGCCCGTCGCTCTTCGTAGGTCGCATAATCGCTGATGAGCTCGGCATCGAGACGATGGGCGACGAAGATCGCATCCGGGTTCATCTCCCGCATGGACGCGATGCCTCCGAAGTGATCCACATCAGCGTGAGAGATCACAGCCCACCGTATGCGCCGCGGGTCCAGACCGGTACCGGAGAGGTAGGGCTCGAGATCTTTTTGGGCCGTGCCGTCCACGCCGACATCGAAAAGCAGCGATCGCTCGCGGCCGGCGAAGACATAGAGGCTGGACACCCGCGTGCCAAGGGCGGTATCGACGCGATGAATGCCGGGTGCGACCTCGATCGCTACTCCCCTTTGAACTGTGGCTCGCGCTTCTCCACGAATGCACGCCGCCCTTCGGCGGCGTCCGCCGTCAGCATCAAATAAGAGAACATGTCGTTCTCGTAGGCAAGACCGACCTCGACCGAGGCGCTCTGCGCCACCCGGACCAAGTTCTTCGCCGACTGGACCGCGATCGGCGGCCGCGATGCGATGGTCCGCGTGAGCTCGAGGGCTCGCTCCATCAGTCGCTCCTTAAGCAGGAGCTCCTGCACGAGGCCAATCCGGTGGGCCTCGCTGCCGTCGATGCGATCACCGGTCAACAGCAGGCGCAGGGCGTGGCCCGGACCGATCGCCCGGGTGAGGAACTGGGTCTGTCCGGAGCCTCCATGCCAGCCCCAGCGGATCTCGCCGGCGCCAAAGCTCGACGCCGGGGTCGCCAGCCGGATGTCTGACGCACACGCCATCTCCAGGCCGCCGCCGATGGCGTAGCCATTGATCGCCACGACGACGGGCTTTCGCATTCGCCACACGGCGTGCGCGTAGTCGGTCCCGGCATCGAACCGGTTGCGGTACTGCCAATTGGATCCGTATCTGTCCAGATCGGTGATGTCGCTGCCGGCGGAGAAGGCCCGCTCACCGGCGCCGGTGAGCAGCACCGCGCGGATCGCGTCGTCGTTGTTGACCTCGTAGGTGATGGCGTTCATCTCGCGGTCCATCGCCACCGTCATCGCGTTGAGCTTCACCGGCCGATCGATCGTGACGACGCCGACATGCCCGTTGCGTTCGAGCCTGACCTCTCCATCGCTGGCCGTCATACCACCTCCTCAGGCGAGCCCGGGGATCGGGCCGCGCCTACTGCGCCGCTGGCTATCAACTGGGCGACCCGGCTGACATCGTAGCCGAGCTTCTCGGACAGGACCTCAGCCGTGTGTGCCCCCAACCGCGGGGCGCCGCGCCGAATCGCGAGTGGGGTCGCCGACATCGCCAGCGGGGGCCGCAGCGTTCGCACATTCACACCTCCGCCCTGCGGCTGTTCGGTAAAGGTGCCGGTGGCGACCACGTGCGGGTCGCGCTCCAGCTGGGGGTAGTCGTAAACAGGCCCGGCCCAGACACCGCAGCGTTCGAGAATCTCCAACCATTCCGCCGTGGTGCGCTCGGTAAAGCGCGGGCGGATGCGAGCGTAGATCTGGTCGCGATGCGTGGCCCCGTCGTTGTAGCGGACCAGCGTTTTCAGCCAGTCGTCGTCCAGGGCCTCGCCAAGGTCGGGCAGATGGCACATCGCCATGGTGAGCCAGCCGTCGCTCGTCTCGTAGACCCCGTACGGCGCCGGAATCAGCGCGTGCGCGCTCGCCTCCTTCATCCGTGTCGGCTGCCGTCCGGAGTTGAGGTAGGTGACGAGTTCCTGCAGTTGCGCGTCGAGTACCGCCGAGAGCATGTCGACCTCAACGTACTGGCCCTTGTCGGTCGTCGCGCGTGCGTGCAGCGCCGCGAGAACGCCGATAACCGCCTGGTAGCCGCTCATCACATCCGCCGCCCAAAGCGCGCTCGGCAGCGGCGGATCACCGATCTTCCCCACCGACCGCATCGACCCGCTGTAGCCCTGGAGCACCAGATCCTGGCCCGCCCGATTGCGATAGGGGCCCTTCGATCCATAGCCGGTGATGGCGCAATAGATGAGTCGCGGGTTGATCTCGTTCAGTTGCTCGTAACCGATCCCAATCCGATCCGCGGTCCCAACCCGGAAGTTCTGGATGACCACGTCGGCCTGGCCAACCAGGTCGTAGATCACGGCCAGCCCATCGGGCGTCTTGAGATTGATGACGACGCTGCGCTTGTTGCGATTGAGCGCCAGGAAGGTCGTCATCTCCCCCGCCGCAGTGATGTCCTCGAACCCGTGGGTCCGGTTGAACTCGCCCGACCCGGGCGCCTCGATCTTCAGCACATCCGCGCCGAGGTCGCCAAGGCGCAGGCCGGCGAGGGGACCCGCGAGCATTTGAGTGCAATCCAGGACCGTGATGCCGTCCAGGGCACCCGCGGCTCCCGGTTCGCCAGGTCTAGCGCCAGCCTGCGACATTTTCCCCTCTTGCCAATAAGTATTACTAATGCGATTATGGGTTACCGGGAGCTGCTGGTCAAATGAGGGCCAGTCGACGCTCGAAGGACCGGGTACGATCATCGGCAACTGGGCTGCCACGAGGAGCCTGGAAGGAGGGAGAACGTGAATCAGTCGACTTTGGGGGGCTTGCGCAAGACGGGCGCCCTGACCGCCTTTAGTGTGATCGCCACACTTGTCATGGCGTCGTGCGGCGGAAGCAGCTCGAGCGCTGGCTCGAGCAAACCACTTTTCGTCGGTATCAATAAGAGCGCCGACCAGCAGTACTTCATCGACCAGCAGCAGGCCTTCAAGGCGGAGATCGAGAAGAAAGGCGGCACGGCCAAGCTCTACAACGCCAAGCTCGACGCCAACACCGGCATCAGCGAGGTCAATGATGCGATCTCGGCCGGCGCCAAAGGCATCGCGATCACTGTCCCCGACCAGACCATCGGGCCGGCCGTCTCCAAGGCCGCGGCCGATGCCAAGGTGGCGCTCGTCGCCACCGATGACGCCATCAAGGACTCCTCGGGCAACCCCGTCCCCTTTGTCGGCTTCAGCGGCACCGATATGGGCAACAAGGTGGGCGACGAAGCCGCCAAGCTGCTGACTGCGGCCGGCTGGCTTACCTCCGGCAAGAAAGTCGGCGTGCTGTCGGTCGAGGTCCAGACACTCTCCGTGTGCAATGACCGCACCACGGCCGAGAAGTCGAAGATCCAGGCGGGTGGGGTCGCCAGCTCCAGCATCTATCCCGTCCCCTACAGCGGCGAGACAGCCTCGGCGCAAACCGCCGCCGGCCCGGTTGTCACCGCCCATCCGAACGTGACCAACTGGATCGTCTTCGGCTGCAACGACGAAGGCGTGCTCGGCACGCTTAACGCGCTGCAGACCGCGGCGGTCAAACCCGACAACATCATCGCGGTCGGACTGGGCGCCTACGAGGCCTGCAAGCCGTGGGCGGCCAACCAGCCCTCCGGCTGGAAGGCGGCGCTCTTCATCTCCGGTAAGGACGTGGGCATCGCGGCCGCCGACGCGCTCTGGGCCAAGGTCCAGAACAATGTCGCGCTGCCAGCCTCGACCATCGCCAAGACGACCATCGTTCATCCCAACGACTACACGCAGTACTTCCCGTGCACTAAGTAGTCAGACATGCCAAGCGCTCCCGCTGACGCCCCCGGACTCGAGGTCCGGGGCGTCAGCAAAGCGTTTCCTAACGTCCAGGCGTTGCGCGACGTCTCGCTCGAGGTCCGACCCGGCGAGATCCTGGCCTTTCTGGGTGAGAACGGCGCCGGCAAGTCAACGCTGCTGAAGATCATCAACGGCGATTACCAGCCGGACAGCGGGACGCTCAGCCTGGCCGGCCATCCGGTGAAGTTTGCGAACCCGCTCGAGGCGCACCGTGCCGGCGTTCGCGTCGTCTACCAGGAGCCCGAGATCGTGCCGGGTGTCGCGGTGTCCGAGAACATCTACCTGGGCGAGCTGCCGCGCCGCGGACCATTCATCGACTTCCGTGAACTCGAGGCGCGCGTGCGAGTGGACCTTGCTCGCTATGGGTTCACCAAGGTGCTGCCGATGAACCTGATGGGCGACATGCTGTCATCCGCCCAGCGCCAGCTGATCGAAATCCTGCGGGCCCTGAAGTCGAACGTTCGCGTGCTCGCCCTCGATGAGCCAACCTCCTCCCTGACTGACGAAGAAGTCGACCGACTGTTCACCCTCGTCCGCCAGCTTCGCGGCGACGGGTTGGCCATCATCTACGTCTCTCACCGCATCAAGGAGATCCTCCGCCTGGCGGACAGGGTCGCCATCCTTCGCGACGGTCAACTGGTCGCGGTCAAGCCGGCGTCTGGGTTGTCTGAGGCCGAGATCGTGAAGTTGATGGTTGGTCGCGATCTCAGCGCTGTCTTCCAACGGCGTCGAGCCGCCACTGACCGCGTGGTCCTCAAGGCTGAGCACATCCACAGCAACTGGCATCGCGACGTCAGCTTCGAGATCCGCGCCGGCGAGGTAGTGGGATTCGCGGGGCTGATCGGCGCCGGCCGTACCGAGCTGGCGAAGGTCGTCTTCGGCGAGCTGCCGCGTGACAGCGGCACCGTGCACGTCGACGGGCGGCCAACCTCGATCCACCATCCCGATGAGGGCGTCAGCGCCGGGATCGGCCTCGCCCCCGAGGACCGCAAGCGCGAGGGCCTGGTCATGATGCGCAGCGTCCTCGAGAATGCCTCGCTCGCGATTCTGCGTCGGCTCTCTCGATTTCACTTCATCCGGCGCCGCCTGGAGCGCCAGAGCGCCAGCGAGTACGTCGCGCGGCTGCACGTTCGGACGCCGTCGCTCGACCAGGAAGTGGGCAAGTTGTCCGGGGGTAACCAACAGAAGGTTGTGTTGGCACGCTGGATGGCCGCCAAGCCCAAGGTGCTGATCCTGGATGAGCCGACGCGCGGCATCGATGTGGGCGCCAAGGCCGAGATCTACCGACTGGTCGACGACCTCGCCAACCAGGGCCTCGGCGTCATGTTCATCTCGTCGGAGCTGCCCGAGATCCTCGGGCTATCTGATCGAATCTACGTCATGCAGAACGGTCGGATCGCCGGCGAGTTGCCCGGCCCAGGCGCCACCGAAGAGGCGGTGCTGGGGCTGGCTATGGCGGAGCATCTCTCTCAGAGCGTCGCCGCCCAGAAGCAGTTGGCGTCCGAGCAAGGGCTTGGCGAACCGGCCAAGCCTGAGTCGCCTGGAACGGTCGAGCCATGAACGCCGTCTCGAGCGCCACCACCCGGCTACGCCCGGTCATCCGCTTCGTCGGCGCCGAAAACCTGTCGCTCCTGATCGTGCTGGCGATTGAGGTCGCGGTGATCGTGTCGCAGTCGCCTTACTTCCTCGGGCAACGCAACTTGCTGAACTCCCTCGGTCAGAACATCGCCGTCCTGGGCGTGCTGGCCGTCGGCGAATCGATCGTGATCATCGCCGGAGCACTCGACATCTCTGTCGGCTCGATCGCCGGCATCTCCGGAGTGGTGGCCGCGCTCGCCGTGAACGCCGCCTGGGGCAGGATGCAATACGCGCTCCTCGCCGGGCTGATCGCCGGCCTGATCGCGGGCCTCGTGAACGGTTCGATCGTGGCGTTCCTGCGCGTCAACCCGATCATCGCGACGCTGGGAACCTTTGCGGCTTTCCGCGGCGTCGCTTTCCTCATCGCCCCGAACGGCTATCCCGTTGGGGTCGGCACCAAGTCGGATTTCACCTGGCTCGGCTCCGGCCGGCTGCTTCTGAGCGACGCCTTCGTCGGCATCCCCGTCATCCTGGTCATCTTGATCCTCGTCGCGGTGCTGGGTCATATCCTGATGAAGTACACGGACCTGGGGCGGTCAATCTATGCGCTGGGTGGTAACGCGACCGCGGCCCGCCTCGCCGGCATCAACCTCACCCGCGTGCGTCTGACGATCTATGCAATCTCGGGCACGCTGGCCGGACTCGGCGGCGTGCTTCTCGCGGCCCGCACCACGTCGGGCGCGCCACTGAACGGGCAGGGCATGGAACTGCAAGCCATCACCGCCGTCTTTCTCGGGGGCGCGGCGACCACCGGAGGCAAAGGCGCGGTGACTGCCACCATCCTGGCGGTCATCATCCTCGGTGTCCTTTCCAACGGGATGAACCTGCTGGGCGTCCAGCAGTACTTCCAGGATGTGGCGACGGGCTTACTGCTGATCGTGAGCGTGGCCATCGCCCAGTGGCGCGCGGGGCGGGCCGAGCGGGCTCGAACACGAGTCGCCTCCGTCGCCTAGTGCCGGCGTCCCAGCTCATTCGGCTCGGATAGAATCGGACCGCGATGCCAGGCATCCTCGAGGGGAAGAAGATCCTGGTCACTGGCGTGCTCACTCCTGCCAGCATCGCCTTCGCCATCGCGGACACGGCACAGAAAGAGGGCGCTGACATCGTGCTGACCAGTTTCGGCCGGGTTATGAGCCTGACGGAGAAGAGTGCCCGCCGGATGAAACCCACGCCGGAGATCCTCGAGATGGACGTCAACAACCAGGAGCAGATCGACGCC
Source organism: Candidatus Dormiibacterota bacterium (assembly GCA_030946735.1). Lineage (GTDB taxonomy): Bacteria > Chloroflexota > Dormibacteria > CF-121 > CF-121 > CF-13. The sequence goes on along the minus strand of JALYYE010000334.1, from coordinate 1,591 downwards.
CTCGCCCAGACGCTCAAGCAGCGCTGGGGCCGGCTCGACGGCTTCGTCCACGCCATCGCCTTCGCTCCCGCCGACGCGCTTGGCGGCAACTTCATGACCGCGCCGTGGGAGAGTGTGGAGACCGCCTTTCGGACGAGCGCCTATTCGCTGAAAGCGATGGCGCAATCGCTGAGCCCGCTGATGGTGGAGCACGGCGGCAGCATCGTCACGCTCGACTTCGACAACTCGACGCAGGCCTGGCCCTTCTACGATTGGATGGGCGTCTGCAAGGCCGCCCTCGAATCGGTCACCCGCTATCTCGCCCGCGACCTGGGCAAGCACCAGATCCGCGTAAATGCGCTGGCCGCTGGTCCGCTGAAGACGATGGCGGCCAAGGGGATCCCGGGATTCGAGCGATTCGAGAGAACCTGGGGACAGCGCGCACCGCTCGGCTGGAATAGCGAGGACCGGACGCCGGTGGCGAAGATGGCCGCGGTATTGCTCTCGGACTTCAGCTCGGCCACCACCGGCGAGATCGTGCACGTCGACGGCGGCTACCACGCGATGGGTGGAGAGGTCGCCACCGAGCCGCCCGACTAGGGCATGTAGCGCAGGCCGAGCGACAGGAGCTTCTGTACCGAGGCATCCAGTTGCGCGCGGGGATAGCTGCCGTTGAGGACCGCGGCGTGAATCGCCGCGTAGGTGGCGTCGGCGACCGCGATGTCATGCGAGACGATCACCATGTCCCCGCCGTTTTTGAGGAACCGGACGGCGGCCGATGGCGGCGGATACAGCGGGATGAGCGCCCCCAGCTGCAGGTCGTCCGAGATGATCACGCCCTGGAAGCCAAGCTCATTCCGTAGGAGCTGCAGCGCCGCGGCCGACATGCTGGTCGGCGACGACGCGTCGATCGATGGCACGTTCAGGTGCCCAACCACCACGAACTCCACACGGGCGGCGATCGCGGCCTTGAATGGGTTTAAGGCCCGGCCCCCATCGCCGGGGAAGTTCTTGGCGGCGGCGTACATTCCCGCGGCATGGATGCCGGCAATGGCCGCCGTGACGTCCTGGGCACCAAGCCGGGGGTCCCTGCCGTCGGCGACCGGCGCGAAGTTGATGTCGAAGCCAAGGTCCTTCAGCCCACTAGACGTGGTCGCCAGCTCGGAGGCGGCCATGAGCGGATGCTGCATCACGCCACGGACCGACTGGATCAGCTGGCGGATGGCGGTGGCATCGCCGGCATTCTTGTCGATGGGAGCGACGATCAGGCCGCCGAACTGGTGCTGGCGCCAGTCGTCCAGAACGGACGGAGTCAGCGGGCCCTGGAAGCCGACCATCATCACCGCACCGATCTCCTGCTGGAGCGTCATCCCGGCCGGCCCTAGGATCGTGTCCTGTTTGCTCGCCAGGGCAGGGGCGGACGGTGCGGGGACGGTCTCGACAGTTGGACTGCGGTGCGTAGCGGCAGGGCCGGCGGTCGCCGACGGCGGGGTCGCCACCGCGTGTGACCCGCACGCGCTTAGCGTCAGGGCTGAGAACAGGCAGACCACTCGATGCATGCCAGCCGGCAGTGTACCGCCACCCACCCCTCCCTCCAGCGGGGAAGGGTGAA
>JALYYE010000330.1 GCA_030946735.1 Candidatus Dormiibacterota bacterium | reverse complement strand
TGTCGTCCACATGGGGTTCATCGCGTTTCCGGTTTCTGAGATTCCCGCCGGCGCGCAGGACGCTAAGGACCCATCGGCTCAGCCCGGCCGCATCGTTGGGGTCGTCTGGCGCGATTTCATTCCCGGTACCGGCGGCCAGGTGGGCCAGGTCGAGCCCGGAAAGAAGGGGCTCCCCGACATGACGGTGCAGCTGGTCGATAGCAAGGGCTCCGTCGCGGCCCAGACGCAGAGCGATGCCTCGGGCGACTTTTCCTTCGCCAGCGGCGGCGGCTCCTACCACGTGGTGCTGCCGGCGCAGAACTTCCATCCAGCCTTCGGTGGTGTGCAATGGCTCGGCTCCAGCCTGGTCACGCCCGCGATCATCCTCGCCGCCATCTGGGTCTGGGTCGGTTTCGCCACCGTCACCATCGGCGCGGGCCTGGCAACCATTTCGCGCGACCTGCTGGAAGCCGCCCGGGTGGACGGGGCGACCGAGTATCAGGTCTTCCGGCGAGTGACGGTGCCACTGCTCTCTCCGCTCTTGGTCGTGGTCTTCGTCACGCTCGTCATCAACGTGCTCAAGATCTTCGACCTCGTGTATACGATCGCGCCGGGCTCGGTCATTCCCGATGCCAACGTGATCGCGCTTCAGCTCTACCTGGTGGCATTTACGGGTCTCGGTGACTTCGGCATCGGCAGCGCGATCGCGGTCTTCCTCTTCTTGCTCGTGATTCCGATCATGGCGACCAACATCCGCCGCTTCCAGGGCGAGGGCTGAGCTCGATGGCCACTGGAGCGCTGCAGATCGCCGGCGCTCGCCGTCCTGCCTGGCGCCAAAGGCTGGACGCAGTCCCGCTCCATCTGTTCTTCATCGTGGCGGGGATTCTCTGGGCGCTGCCGGCGATAGGGTTGCTGTTGACGTCATTGCGACCCGTCGATCTCTTCACCGTGTCAGGCTGGTGGACCGCGTTCAGCCATCCGCAGCAGTTGAGCTTCGACAACTACCGGCACCTGTTCGACTCGTCGCTGATCGCGAGGAGTTTCTTGAACTCCGTCCTGATCAGCGTGCCGGCGACCGTCATCCCCGTCATTTGCGCAACGCTGGCCGCCTATGCCTTCACCTGGCTGCGTTTCCCGGGGCGCACGGCGCTGCTGCTGGTGCTGATCGCGCTGATGGTGGTGCCCTTGCAGATGGCATTGATCCCGGTCGCGCAAATCTACGGCTTCATCTCGCCGCCGGGGATCGTGAGGGTCTTCCTTTTTCACGCCGCCTTCGCGCTGCCCTACGCGACCTTCCTCTTCCGCAACTTCTTCATCGGCATTCCGCACGAGCTACTCGAGAGCGCTCGCATGGATGGTGCCACCGACGCGCGCATCTTCCGTCGCATCATTCTGCCGCTGGCCTATCCTGCGATCGCGTCCTTTGCGGTCTTTCAGTTTCTCTGGGTGTGGAACGACCTGCTCGTCGGCCTGGTCTTCGCCGGCGGCACGCCACCGGTGACGGTCGCCATCCTGCAGCAGATGCGCAACTTTGGCAGTAGTGTCGACGTGATCTCGGCGGCTTCCTTCCTGTCGCTGATTCCTCCCCTGATCCTGTTCTTCGCCTTCCAGCGCTATTTCGTGCAGGGACTCCTCGCCGGCTCAGTCAAGGGCTAGTCGATGACGCGAGTCCGCTCGCGCGTCATGCTCCTCATCGAGGCGGCCATCGTGCTCCAGGTCGGCCATCAGGTCGAGCACATCGCCCAGATGTTCCAGATGCACGCGCAGGGACAGCCTCCGGCCTTCGCCCATGGCCTGGTGGGCCGGCTCGACCTCGAGTGGGTGCACTTCGGCCTCACGGTGACGATCGCCGTGGTGGCCCTCATCGCGCTGACGCGATGGCCGCGCAACCCGGTCGCGTGGCTGTTGATGCCGCTGTCGCTCTGGCATCTGGCCGAGCACAGCGCCATCCTGATTACCTATCTGCGTACCGGCATCACCGGCGCGCCGGGTATCCTGGCGCGCGGCGGCCTGCTCAACGGGCCGCTGGCCCGCCCGGACCTGCACTTCATCTACAACGCCGCCATCCTGCTGTTGCTGATCGGCGTCTGGGCGTGGCAGCGGTGGCAGCCGCGGGAGCTGCCTGCCAAGCCGACCCGGCACTTACGTGCCCGGCTGGTCGCCGCCGCCGCGACGGCGGGCGTTGCCGCATCGCTGAGCCTGCTGGTGGTCCCCGGGGCGCAGGCACGCTGGCTGGACCATGGCGTCTCCCTGCAGGCGGCGCTCAACAGCGCGCCGGCCGGGTCCGTGTTGCATCTTCGGCCGGGGCTCTATAGCGGGCCGCTGCTGTTTCGCCGCCCCGTGACGCTGATCGGGCCGGCCACCATCGTCGGCGGAGCGGACCGTCCAACCATCACGATCACGGCCAGCAAGGTCAACCTCGCCGACATCACCGTGATGGGCGGCGAGACCGGGATCTTCGTCACCCGTGCCTCGAGCGTTCGGCTCGAAAACGTGCGCGTGGTGGGCGCGATCCGGCGTGGCATTGACATCTCCCAGGCATCGGTGCAGCTTCATCGTTGCGAGGTGACGCAACTCGTCAGCGCCTTTGCCTGGGGCATCGGTGTGGTGAATTCGATGGGACGCGCCCCCACCACGGTCGAGAGTTGCGCGGTCACCGGTGGACAGGAAGGCATCGTGTCGCACGCAAGCACCGTCTTCATCAAAGACAATGATGTGCGGTCGACCACGTTACGGGCGATATCGGTGACGGAGATGTCGCAAGGCGACGTGGACCAGAATCGGATCGAGCAGGTGATGGGGACGGGGCTTTACTGCGGCGATCATTCGGTCTGCAACATGCGAGACAACCGGGTCCGCGGAATCGCGCCCCAGCGGGATACGCCGGTCACCTGGAATGCCGGTTACGGCGCCATCGTGCTCTACGGTTCGGATGCCTATTTCAAGGGCAATGACTTCCAGCGCGTCGCGAGGGCCGGAATCGGCGTCTTCGTGGACTCGGCGATCAGCACCCGGCCGCTGACGATGTCGATGGACTAGCGCCGGGTCAGCACCGTCGCCAGCAGCGTCATCAGCAGCAGGGCCGGGATGGCCAGCAGGACGATGGTGACCAGGACGAACAGGCTCTGCGTCTCAGACGACCCTGGTGCGTCCGTGGTGGCCGCGGCATTCGAGGCCTGCGGGGTGGGCGCAATCGCCACTGCCTGAGCTGAGCCCTCAGCGGTCGGTGGACCGGCCACCGGCAAGGCCGGGTTGGCATCGGCGGCGGCCGGGGTTCGCAAAGTGGGCGCGCTGGCCGGCGGTGCCGCCGGCGCCGGGGCTGGCGTGGCGATTGTCGGTCCGGGCGTCGGGGGTGGTGCCGGCGGCGGGTTGGGTGGTGGGGTCGGGAGGGGTGTGGGCGCTGGGGTCGGTGGGGTCGGTAGCGGCGTTGGCGCCGGGCTGGGTCTCGGAGTCGGCGTTGGCTTCGGCCGCCGCGTTGGCGGAGGCCATTCCCCGTCGGTTCCAGTTGGGGTGACCTGGACGGACGGCAGGGACTCGGGGCTCGACGCCCCCGCCTCGCCGGCGATCGCCGCGCAGCCGAGTGCGGCGCCAACCATGAATAGCGCGACTGCGAGCGTGAGGCCACGCCGGCGCCGGTCCATCCCTTGCTTCCCTCCTGCCGGGAATGTCCTGCGACACAGGATACCGAGCGTGACGGCAAAAGAACAGTGCGTGGCCGCAGCGGGCCCGCCTACCATTAGCGGATGCCCCCGTCCGAGCGCGTAGCCGTCGTGACCGGGGCCAGCTCGGGCATTGGCGAGGCGACGGCGCGTGGCCTGCACGAGGCCGGCTTCGAAGTGGTGCTCGGCGCCCGACGCGAAGATCGGTTGATGGCCGTCGCCGGCGAGCTGGGCGGCCGAGGACTGCCGCTCGACGTTCGCGACCCCGTCAGCATCGATGCCTTCGTAGCGGCGATCGCGGCCGAATACGGCCAGGTCGAGATCCTGGTCAACAACGCCGGCCTGGCGGCAGGCCTGCAGCCGCTCGCGCAGGGCAACGACGACGACTGGGTGCAGATGATGGAGACGAACGTCCTGGGCCTCCTCCGCGTCACCAGGGCGATGCTCCCCTTGCTGCGCCGGGCGCCCCGCGCGCACATCGTCAACCTGGGTTCGGTGGCCGGCTTCGAGGTGTACCCGGGCGGCGTCGGCTATACCGCGAGCAAGCACGCCGTCCGAGCCATCACCAAGACGCTTCGCCTCGAGCTCATGGGTGAGCCGATCCGGGTGACCGAGATCGAGCCCGGCATGGTGGAGACCGAATTCAGCCTGGTGCGATTCAAGGGGGACCGCGAGCGGGCGTCGACGGTCTACAAAGGGATGCAGCCCCTCACCGGTGCGGACGTCGCCGATTGCATCGTCTGGGCCGTGACCCGGCCAGCACACGTGAACATCGACGAGATGGTGGTCAGGCCGATCGCCCAGGCGACCGCACGCGACGTCGCTCGGAAAAGCTAGGCGGGCCCCTGTCAGGCTTATTCACAGGCCTTTTCCACATATACACATCGGCACGAGCCTCTGAGTGGCGCAATATTGACGCCGCCGCAAGCAACTGATATGATACCCACGGTATCAGTTAAGTCATCAAGGTACCAGGGAGGTAAATCATGGCAGTCGTTCACGAGCACGACAGCGGCGACGGTGGCTCCAGTGCGGCGGTGGTGGCGATCTTCCTGATCGCCTTGATCGTTATCCTGGCCATCCTTTTCTACGGCTTCGCGGTGGCGCATTGGTTCGGCGTCGGCGGCGGCGGCACGACCATCATCCAGAACAACCCGGCCTCGAGCGCACCCTCCATCGCGGCCTCGGTGTCCCCCTCCAAGTAATTCCACTGTAAGCCAGCATAGAAAGAGAAAAGACCGGCCGGTGCCGGTCTTTTTTCACGCGTTTGGCGGGAGATGACGGCTAGTTGGTGAAGTCTTCCACCATGAAGACGCGTGATCCGCTGACGGCGACGCCGATTCCGATGTGCCCATAGTGCGTGTTGAGGATGTTGGCGCGGTGCTCAAGTGAGTTCATCCACCAGGTGTTGAAGTGACTGGCGACCGATGCCGCCGGCTGTCCGGACTCCCAGATGATGTTCTCGCCGTACCAGCTGAACGACACGCCATTGGCGCGGAGCAGCTCGAGCACGGCCAGGGTGCTATGCCCGGGCCGGTAGTGGCTGAAGTAACCATTCACCGCCATGTCCTGCGCCCGCGCGGTGGCGATGCGATCGAGCGCCGCCGACTCGGCCAGCGCCGGTAGGCCCGCCGCCCGGCGGTCGGCGTTGACGAGGGCAATCTCTTGCGCAACCAGGCTGCCCGCCGGCGCCGTGGTTCCGGTCGTGACTGGAGTCGGCTTGGGCTGCGGCTTGTGAACGATCGGCTTGTGAACGGTCGGCTTGCGCGGGGTGGTGCGCTTGGTGGTGCGCACGGCAACCCGTACGCAGTGGCGCACGTGGTTGCGGGTGGTGCAGCGCACGACGGTCTTGCCGGCGCCCGGGGCGGCGGCTTCGACCGGGATCGGGCCCAGGCTCAGCCCGGCCGTCACCAGCAGGGCGACCACCCCGGGACCCAGACGTGAAGCGATGAACGACATGCAGGTACCTCCCTCCGAAGATGCTGGGACGTACAACCGGATCCGCTGCGGGCGGGTTGCACGGTTGAAAGGTTGCGCTCCGGATTGCGACAGGGCCCGTGTGCGCCGGTGACGGCGCACCATCGCGGCGTCGCTTTATTCGCGACGGTCCTGTAACAAGGGGCGCAAGGCCGCCCCCTGACAATGCCGTCATGCATCTCGTTGAACTCATAGAGCGACGCCTAGCGCGTGGCGACGAGCAGGGCCAGTCGATGGTCGAGTACGCGCTCATCCTGGTGCTGATCGCGGTGGTCGTCATCGTCGTGCTGATCGTCCTGGGCAACCAGGTGCAGAACGTCTTCTGCAACATCAGCGGCGCGCTCGGGCAGTAACCGTCACGTAGGCTGATGCCATGCGCGCTGGCGTCAGCCTCGTGATCCTGGCGGGCGGCCTCAGCCGCCGCATGGGCCGCGACAAGGCCGCCCTGCGGGCGGGCGACGGGACGCTCCTCCAGCATCTCGCTCGCCGGCTGGGACCGGTCGTCGAGGAGACGATCGTCGCCGGTGGATCAGGCCGGCCGGACCTTCCCGGCGTGACGATGATCGAGGACCGTTACCCGGGCCTGGGTCCGCTGGCCGGGATGCATGCGGGCTTGCGCGCGGCCCGCCAGCGCCACGTCTGGGTTGTCGGCTGTGACCTGCCGGATGCTGAGCCCGGGCTGGCCTCCCTGTTCGATGGGTTGGCGGGCGGGGTCGACGCGGTCGTGCCGTGGATCGACGCGGAGCCGCAGGGCGTCTGTGCCCTCTACGACCGGGACCTGGCGCCTCGCATCGAAGCCTTGCTCAACGCCGGCGAGCGCCGCATCAAACTGCTGCTGGCGGGCAGCAATGTCCGCTACGTGACGCCGGAGGAGCTGCGCGTCGTGGATCCGACGCTACACTCGTTCCGCAACATCAATACACCCGCCGACTACGAAGCCTGGCTCACGACGCAACCGGCTTCGCGCTGAAGTCATCCAGCTGACGCGCCAGCTCGGACGCATCGACCGTGGGCGCCCGGCAGACAAAGCCCTCGCAGAGGTAGGCGGTCGCCTTGCCATCGAGGGCCCCCCGGTCAGCCAGCAGCGGTATGGTTGAATCGCCGCGGGGCGCCACGGCCACGAGACGGTTGGGGAGCAAGCGCTGGCGCACGACCTGCAGCAGGCGCCCGGTCTGCGGGTCCGCGGGCTCGCCGATCACGGCCAGCTCCACCACCCGGCCGAGGTGAAAATCGAGGGCGGCCAGCAGGCGCCCGAAGGCGAGTGGCGCCTTGGCCGCGGTCGGGCCCAGCCGCTCGAGAGTAACGACAGCCTTATCGGTCCACGACGGCTCGCCAAGCAGCAGGCCCGCGCGCAATAGGACGTCGACGGCCAGCGAGGTGCCCGAGGGGATGGCGTTGTCGGTGACATCCTGGGGGCGGGCCACCAACCGCTCCTGGTCAGCTGCGGAATCGAAGAAGGCCGCGCCCTGCTCGTCCCAGAAGGCGGTCAGCATTTCGCGCAACAGGCTGCGCACGGCATCCAGCCACTGCGGATCGAAGGTCGCCTCGTAGAGGCTCAGCAAAGCGTCGGCGACGGCGGCCTGGTCTTCGAGGTAGCCCGCCAGCGGAGCGCGGCCATCCTTGTAGCTGCGCCGCATGCGCCCGCCCTCCCGCATGCGCGAGAGCAGGAATCGCGCGTTCGCCTCGGCGGCCGCCACCAGGTCAGGCCGGTCGAGCACCCGCCCGGCGTCGGCCACCGCGCGCAACATCAACCCGTTCCATCCGGCGATCACCTTCTCATCGCGATGCGGCCGCACCCGCTGCCCCCGGGCCGCCAGCAGTCGCTCGCGGGCGGAGTCCAGCAACTCGATCGCGCCCGATGCCACCGGGTGCAGGATGTTGCGACCCTCGAAATTTCCTGCCGGAGTGACATCGAAGGCGCTGCCGAGCGCGCGCGCCTCAGTGGTGCCGAGGACCGCCTCCAGCTCCTGTGGGGTCCACAGATAGAAGCGCCCCTCCTCGCCGTCGCTGTCCGCATCGAGGCTCGAGTAGAAGGAGCCCTCCGGCGAAGCCATCTCGCGCAGCACGAATGCCAGCGTCGCCTCGGTCACCCGCCGGAACGCCGGCTCATGGGTCAGCTGCCAGGCGTCGAGATAGGCGCGCGCCAGCAGCGCGTTGTCGTAGAGCATCTTCTCGAAGTGCGGCACGAGCCAGCGGTCGTCGACGGCGTAGCGGTGGAACCCGCCAGCCAGTTGGTCGTAGATGCCGCCGGCCGCCATCGCGCGTAGCGTCTGCAGCGCCATCTCCAGCGCGTCCGACTCACCGGTGCGAAGGTGGTGACGCAGGAGCACGTCGACGATCATCGGTTGCGGAAACTTGGGTGCGCCGCCAAAGCCCCCGTGGGCCGGGTCGTAGTCGCCCGCGAGCTGCGCGGCGGCCTCGTCCAGCAGCGCCGGCCGGAGCTCGCCCACCGCGAGCGGCACCGACGGACGGTTCAGAAAATCGCGGACCTGGGCGGCCGTCTCCTCGACGTCGGCCGGCCGCCTGGTAAACGCGTCGGCGACGGCCGCCAGCACGCGCGCGAATGACGGCATCCCAAAACGATCGCTGGGCGGGAAGTAGGTGCCGGCAAAAAACGGCGTGCCGTCGGGCAGCAGGAAGACGGTCATCGGCCAGCCGCCGGCGCCGGTCATGGCCTGCACCGCGCGCATGTAGACCTGGTCGAGGTCGGGCCGCTCTTCGCGGTCGACCTTGATGCTGACGAAGTCGCGGTTCATCAGCGCCGCGGTTTGTGGGTCTTCGAAGGACTCGCGCGCCATGACGTGGCACCAGTGGCAGGCGCTATAGCCAATGCTCAGCAGGATGGGCTTGTGTTCGGCCTGCGCGCGTTCGAGGGCCTCGCTGCCCCAGGGAAACCAGTCGACCGGGTTGTTGGCATGCTCGAGGAGGTAGGGACTGGTCTCCTGCCCGAGTCGATTGCCCATCGCAACACTCTAGCGGCCCTCCTCCGAACGGCCGGTGCAATGGGCCGGATGGACTACCTGGTCGAAATGGAGGGTCCGTAGGATGACTGGCATGCGAGGCTTTACCGCCGTGGCCGGCCAGCGACCTCTCTCCATGGGGACCCTGCTGATCGCCGCCGGAGCCCTGGCCCTCTACCAGATGACATCCCTTGTACTGGGGCCGGCGGGCAGCCGCCAGCTCCATCTCTCGCTCAACCTTCCGGCGGTCGAGCCGGACGACCGCAGCCAATCGTGGTCCGCCGGCCCCAACCTCTCGCTCGGCACGCTGGCTCCGCTCTCGCCCGCCGTGTCGACGCCGGCGCGGCCGATCGTGACGCACCGAGCCTCCGTCACCCAGCCCGCACACCGGTACGGCGCGCCGGCGACACCGGTCGCGGTCGCGGTCGCACCACAACCACCGATCGCCCCGCCGGCGGTCCATCCGACGCCGCCCGTCGACAGCCTGCCCGTCTCGCATGGTGATGGGCAACACGGCCACGAAGACTAACTATCATGACCCCGATGAGCGGGGCCCTCGACTGGCTCGCCGTCGGCGACGTCGCGGAAGAACGCCCGGCGAGCGGACCCGCCATCCTGGGCGGCGGCGCGGCCCGGCTCGCGGCCCATGCCGCAGCGCTCAGCGCGCGAACCGCGCTGGTCGCCAAACTGGGGAGCGATGAGGCGGGGCGTCGGGTGCGCGAAGCGCTCGAACGGCTCAAGGTAGATCTTCGCTGGCTTCGCGATGCGCCGGGATTGCGGACCACCATCTGGCATCAGCCTGACCGGGACCCGCAACAGCGACGGGTCGAGCGCGGCGCGGACCTTAGCCTGCGGCTCGATGAGCTGCCGCCCACCTCGGTGAGTGCCGCGCTCACGGTCGTTTCGGGTTATAGCCTCTCGGTCGAGCCGGCACGCTCGGCGGCGTTGGGGGCGCTCAGCGGGGCCAGCGCTCGCGGTGGGCGATCCGCGCTGCTGCTCGAGGCCGACCTTCTGTGGTGGACGAATGCGCGGATGACGCGCCGCGTCCTGGAACCCGCGCTCGCCGCCGCAGACAGCGTGGCGCTGCAGGCGGCGGATGCGCGTGCCCTGTTCGGCGCCGTGGATGACCGCGAGGCGCTTCGCTTGCTCGCCGGCATGGGTCCGCGCGTGGTGTACCTCGCGGAACAGGACGGCAGCGTCCTGCTTCGTGAGGGAGGCCGCATCCATTCGTGTCCCGCCGCCCTGGGCGAGGATGCCCCGCGCGATCGCTACGCCGGACCGGCCGCCTTCTGGGTCGCGCTCGCCCACCGGTCGGCGCCCCGCAAGGCCGCCGCCGATTCCATCCGCTATGCGCAGTCGGTTCGGCGGGCGGGCGCACCCCGCCAGCCGCACCCGTCGCTGCCCGCGGCGGGGCGCGTCCGGGAGGGACTTTCCCGACTGTAACGCCGCCATGGCGCGCCCGAACGTCCCCATGGCGCGGCTGGAGCAGCCCGGCGACAGCGGGTTGGGGCCGCCCACCCGGCCCGTTGCTCTTGCGTGGGAACATGGTGGCGGCGCTGGCTGATCACCGCCATCGCGTGCGCCGTCTTCCTGCCGTCGACGGCCTCACTCCCGTTACGGCCCCATCCCGCGTTGACCGTCTCCTTTTTCGTCGAGCCCGCCGCGGTCGACGCCTCGGCTAGCCCTTCGCCAGCGCCGCCAGGTGAGGCTGGATCCGTGACCACGCGATAGGGTGGCTCGGGATTCCCGCCTGGCTCAAGTAGCGGTCGCGTAGACCGCTGACATCCGGGTACCCATGGACGTAGTAGATGGCGCGAATGCCGGCGCTGATCAGCAGCTTCACGCATTCGATGCAGGGAAAGTTACTGCAGAAGATGTCGGCGCCCGCCGTCGAGGAGCCCCGATAGGCGCTCTGCGCCAGGGCATTGGCCTCGGCGTGTGCGCAGTATTTGAGCGAGAGGTCGGCGCCGCTGACGCCGCCGACACAGGGACAGGGGGAAGGAAACTCCTGCGGGTGCCAGGTGCCTTTGGGCGTCCCGTTGTAGCCGGTCGCGATCACCTGCGAGTCGCGGACGATGACACAACCGACTTTTCGACTGAGGCAGGTCGATCGTAGCGCCGCCGCGAAGGCCAGGATCATCGCGTAGGAATCCTTGTCTGGCCGTTCCTGTTCTTTCGCGGCGTGCGATTCGACGGCGTCGGGGTTGGGGGCAGCCCGGCGGGCGCGGCGCGCCGCTGGCCGGGAGGGCCGAGACGTCACCGACCGATGTTAACTTGCCTTCAGTATCCGGGTGATCGTGGTCCCGCAGTGCGCGCAGGTTCCGATCCGCGCCCAGTGTCCCGACCGGAGCGTCGTCGTGGTGTCTCCCAGGTCGACCGCGCAGTGGCACTGGTAGCAGAACGTCAGCTGGGCCGGGGTGCGGTACGCGTGGGGAACCGCCGGAGAGCCGAAGCGGAGCGAGAGGACGTTTCCTGACTCGTGCATTGCTCTAATCCTCGTAACGTCCAGTATTCATCGGCTTGTTCGCGGTTTGAGGCCACGATTCCGTAACGCTTTCTCATCTCGTGATCACGATTACGGAGCGCCTTTCAACCGGCACGACTTGACGGCATGATTGGCGGGCACGCCTAATAGATGTGGGAGGCCGGGCGCGGTGAGGCGCGTCTCGGGTTGGAAGCATGAATCACTCCGGGGCCACCGGTGTGCCGCGCGGGCGCGGCCTTCGGCGCGTGCATTGGATCGTACTCGGGGCGATCGTGCTGGTGCTGGCGCTGCTGGGCGGCGTGCTGCTCTACCTGTCGCCGGTGCTGGCACTGCTCGACAGCCATGACCTCCCGGCGGGCAAGTCGGTGGCGACGCCGGCGGCAACCCCGCCTCCGCTCGATTCCAAGCAGCGCATCAACGTCCTCCTGCTCGGAAGTGACAACGACCAGAAGTTCGCGCAGGATGCCGTGCTCTCGCAGACGATGATCGTGGTGTCGATCGACCCCGCCAAGCGCCAGGTGACGCTGCTCTCGCTCCCGCGCGACCTCTGGGTGGCGATCCCGGGACATGCTAGCGCCAAGATCGACCTGGCGTACTCGGAGGGAGGCGCACCGCTGGCGCGGGCCACTGTCGAGAAGGCCTTCAAGATTCCCATCCATTACTACGCCTGGATTGGCCTCAACGGGCTGGTGAAGGTGGTCGATCGCCTGGGCGGCGTCGACCTCGATGTCCTGCATCCCGTGCTCGACGACAACTATCCCGACGACTTCAGTGGCAGCGGCTACGGCACGGAACGCGTCTACCTCGCCGCCGGCCCACAGCACCTCGACGGCCGGCACACCCTGCAGTACGTTCGCTCGCGCCACGGTGACCTGTTGAGCGACTTTGGTCGATCCATCAGGCAGCAGCAGGTGTTGCTCGCCATCCAGCAGCGCACCGCCGGGATGGACCTGGTGTCGGCTCTCCCCGCCTTCGCTCGCGACCTGAACGGTCACGTCAAGACGGACCTGGACCTGGCCCGACTCACGCAGTTGATGTTCTTCATGCGGGGCTTGCGCGCGGGCGACGTGCACCAGGCGTTCATCACGCCCTTCGTGCGCGACGCGGTCTCGCCCGACGGGCAGCAAATCCTGACGGCCGACTGGCCGGCGGTCAGCGCTTACCTGCGCCAGCTGTTTGGCGGGGACCTACTGCCATGAAGCGCCGCCTCGACCTCGTGGTACTGATTGCGCTGCTGGCACTTTCGGGTTGCGCGCCGAGCGCGACGCCGGCGCGCGATCCGGGCAAGGTGGTGTTGCCGGTCAAGCAAGTCGACGTGCCCGGGCGACTCTACGCCACCAAGGGGCGGACCCTGTACCGCTTTTCGGGCACGCACCTGACCAGGCTGCTCGGCGGCCTGCGGGTGAAAGACCCGGCGGTGGATGCGACCGGCTCCCAGCTCGCCTACGCCCAGCTGCAGGAGCAGAGCTCGACGATCGCGCTGAGCGATGGCGCACGGACCGTGAACGCCATCACGCCCGCCGGGGAACCGGAGGGCGCGCTCTGGGCGTTCGCCCCCCGTTTCTCCGACGATGGCCAGCGGATCGTCTATCTGACCGATCGCGGCAAGCTAAAGTCGAACCCGCAGAACCTGCAGCCCAATGACCTCAGCGTCTGGCGGCAGGACCTCGGCAGCGGCCAGTCGCAGCGACTGGTCGTCCCGGTCGCCTACACGGGGGGCGACAGCGACCCCACCTTCCGGCCCGGGGCCAACGATCAACTGCTCTATACAACCTATCTCTATGGCGGCGCGCCACTGGAGCCGGTGGCGCGGCTGACCTGGATGTCGCTGCGGACGGGTGCGCGCCTCTACCTGTCGCCGGACGCGGCCCGCAACTTCGAGCCGGCCTTCTCACCCGACGGCCGCTTCGTGGCCTACGTCCACGCCGGCTCCGGCAGCGATGACCTTTACGTCATGGCCCTGGCGCCGAGCTTCACGCGCGAGCCGGTACCCGAGCCGACGCAGGCCGGCGCGTTGCTGCAGGCGGGCATCGTCTCACAGCCTGTGTGGGCGCCGGACGGCAGCGCGATCGCGTTCCTGATGCTGGTCAACGGCAGCTTCGATCTCTTCATGGTCCCGGTCGCCACCGACCCAACGCTTCGCGCGACTGGCCCGCCCAAGGCCGTCACGCACGGCAGTTTCCTCGACGCCGACTCGCGACTCGCCTGGTCCCCGTAATGGGCGCGCGCTAAGCGCGGGTTGGCGCTGCGCTGGCGCGGGCGACGCGCGTCTCTTGCGGGCCGCCGGCCTTCTGCCAGATCTGGTCGACCTGGTCGATGAGGTCGAGCCACTTCTGGGCTTCGGCCTTGTCCATCGAGGCCTTCACCTTGGAGCCCTGCGAGACCGCCTGCTTGAGGGCATCCTTGAGCTGCGGGAACTTCGCGTCGTGCTTCTCCGGCTTGTACCAGTCACTCCAGAGCACGCCCAGATGGTGTTTGGCCAGCTCGGCGCGCTCTTCTTTTATCACGATCGCCCGAGCCCGGAAGGTCTCGTCTTTTGAGTCGGCGTATTTCTCATCGATCTTGAGGCACGACTCGGCCTCGATGCGCGCTTGCTCGGGATCGTAGATGCCGCAGGGAAGGTCGCAGTGGGCCTCGACCGAGCGGCTGGGGTGAATCCACTCCATCAAATTCATGGTGCCAACTCCTCCTATACGATGAACGACTGACTCTGAAAACAGTCTACCCGCTGCGCGTAAATGGTGAGAGCATGGCACCGCGATTACCATCGGGCGCGCTAGTGGTTGCGCGGCCCATCGATGGACGGACGCGGCTGCGTGTGGGTGACGTGGTGGTGGCCCGCCGCCCGGATCGACCCCAGCTCGAAATCATCAAGCGGATCGCGTCCATCGATGCCGGCGGCGCGATCTTCCTGGCCGGCGACAATCCGGCCTCCAGCACCGACTCGCGGCAGTTTGGCACGGTCAGGCGCGAGCAGATCGTGGCGCGCGTGCGCTGGCGCTACTGGCCGCTGCCGCCGAGCCGGATCTAGCGAGGCGCCGGTCAGGCGAGCGCCTGGGCGGCGCGTTCGAGCCGGGCGACGACGGTGCCCTTACTCAAGCGGCCGATCGACTCGATCAGCGGGGGTGTCACCGTGCGGCCGGTGATGGCGACGCGCAGGGCCATGAACAGGTCGCGCGAGGACCAACCGAGGCGATCCGCCAATCCACGCAGCGCGCTCTCGATCGACTCCGGCGTCCACTCGGACAGGGCCCGCACGGCGGCGGCCGTTTCGCGTAGCGCAGTGGCGGTGGCGGCGGAGTCGCTACCCTTAGGGATCAGCTGGTCGGGACGGTACGTCTGTGGGTCCTCGAAGAAGAAGCGGAGCATCTCGGGAGCGTCGTTCAAGCTGCGCAGCCGCTCCTGCACCAGCGGAATCAGCGGCGTGATCACATCGACCGGGACGGCTGGCATTTTCGGCGCGATGCGCGCGGCCAGCCCGTCGGCGGTCATGCGTCGGATGAACTGGCCGTTGAGCCAGTCGAGCCGCTGGAGGTTCGCGACCGCCGGACTCGCCTGGATCTTGCGCAGGTCAAAGGCCTGGATCAGCTGGTCCTCGGTGAAGATGTCCTGGTCGGTGCCCGGCGACCATCCCAGGAAGGCGATGAAGTTGTCGACCGCCTCCGGGAGATAACCGGCGTCGCGGTACTCGAGCACATCCCTGGCGCCGTGACGCTTGGCCAGCGGCTTCTTGTCGGGTCCCAGCACCAGCGGCAGATGGGCGAACGCCGGCGGCAGCCACTTGAAGGCCTGGAAGAGCAGCAGGTGCTTGGGCGCGGACGGCAGCCAGCCGTCGCCGCGGATGATGTGGCTGATGCCCATCGCGTGGTCGTCGACGGCGAAGGCGAGGTGATAGGTGGGGAAGCCATCCGACTTGAGGAGCACATGGTCGTCGAGCGTGTCATTGCGAAAGGTGACCGTGCCCATCACCAGGTCCTGGAGCGTGGTGGTGCCTTGCGTCGGCATCGCCTGGCGCACCACGAAGCGCTCACCGGCGGCGGCGCGCCGCGCGGATTCCTCCTTCGAGATGGACCGGCAGCGGCCATCGTACCGTTCCGGCTCGTGGCGCGCCCGCTGCTCGGCGCGCATTTGCTCGAGCCGCTCCGGCGTGCAGAAGCAGCGATAGGCAGCCCCCGATTCCAGCAGGGTGTCCGCGGCCTGGTGGTAGATCGGCTTGCGCTCGGACTGGATCAGGGGTGTCTCGTCCCAGCGCATACCGAGCCATTGCAACCCCTCTTCGATCTGTTCCTGGCTGCCCGGCTTGAGGCGGGCGCGGTCGGTGTCTTCGATCCGCAGTAGGAACTGCCCGCCTTGCTGCCGGGCGAACAGGTAGTTGAAAAGGGCCGTACGCGCGCCACCGAGGTGAAGGGCGCCCGTGGGACTCGGCGCGTAGCGGACGCGGACCGCCTCCTTGACCTGGGCCATCCGACCATCGTACTCAGCGGAAAATCCCAGTCCCTCCGTCACACCCTCGATGCCTGCTCGCTACGCGCTCGGCTGCATCAAGGACCCTTACGACCATCGGGATTTGAGCATGGCGACGTTCCTGCGGGCCATCCCACTGGCCGAAGAGGTCGACCATTCGCCTTCGCTGCCACCGGTGTTCGACCAGGGCCCCGCCGGAACGTGCGTCGCGTGCGCCACGGCGTACTACGACAAGACGTTTCAGAAGGGCCTCGAGCATCACTGGACCCTCGGCGATCCCGCCCACCAGTTTTCGCCCCTGTACATCTACAGCCAGCGGCGAAAACAACCGGAGGACGAGGGCATGACCATCCGCGAGGCGATGAAGATCATGCAGGACCAGGGTGTCTGCAGCCTCGCCTGCATGCCCTACGACGTGCATCGCATCAACGTGCCACCAACTGTGGAGCAGCGCCATGCAGCGAGCTCCAACCGGGCGAAGAGCTACGCGCGGCTCAGCAATGTCGTCGAGATGGAGGCCTACCTGATGACGAATTGCTTCATCGCCGGCGTGATGGTGCACGAGCGCTTCATGGATGCGCCGGGCGGCATCATCCCGATGCCGGAACCCGGCTGTGAATTCCTCGGCGGGCATGCGATCTGCATCGTCGGCTTCGACCGGCGCAACCGCCTCTTCAAGTTTGCCAACAGCTGGGGAAGCCAGTGGGGCGACCACGGCTTCGGGCACATCGGCTACGCGACGCTGCAGGCGCTTCTGATGGATGCCTGGGGCATGGTCAACGCACCCGAAGCGCGCTAGGGGTCGTGATAGACGCCGACGATGCCCGCCCGTCCAATCACCGCGTACACGCGGTCGGTCGTGGGGTCCACCGCGACGCTCTTCGCGATCGGACCGGTGCCGACAACGCCCAGGGGCTTGAGCGTGACGGCATCGACGACCGACAGGTTCTTGCTGCCGCCGTTGGCCGCGTATACGTGGTGGTTGTGCCGGTTGAACGCGAGCTGATCCGTTCCGAACCCGATGTCCACCACGCCGAGGCAGCGGTCGAGCAGGGTGTCGATAACGTTGAGCTCGCGATTGTTGCCGGGCCGGCTCGCGATGTAGAGGCGTTGCTGATCCGGATCGTAGGCGACTCCCGTCGGGATCGCAATGTCGCACCCCTTGAAGGTCGTCGTGATCTGGCGTGACTTGATGTCGATGATGACGACCTCATTCTTGTCATTGATGGCGAGGAAGACGCGGCCCTGGGTGGGGTCGACATCCATCAACTCCGGGACCCCCGGCAGATCGATGCTGGCCACGATGGCGTTGGTGTGGGGATCGATCAGCTTGATCGTGTTGGTCGAGGCCAGCGCGGCGACGACAAGGTCGTTGGTCGGGTCGTAGACGATCGCGTCCGGCTGGGGGCCGGTGTCGATCTTTTTCAAAACCTTCCGCTGCGCCACGTCGACCACGGCGATCATCCCCTCAGCGGGATCGGATGTCATGACGATATTGGGATCGGCGGTCAGCGCTACCGCGTGAATCTTGAAGAGCCCTGGAACGCTACCGACCACCGTGTTGGTCTTGATGTCCACGATGTCCATGGCGTCCATGCTCGAGTGGGCCACGTAGAGGTGTCCGACGCGCGAATCGAGCGTGAGGAGGTCGAAGGCCGGTTGCCTTTGGTCCTTGGGCAGCTGGATGTTGGTCAGCGAGGTCATCGGCACGTGCGGGACGAGCGCGTCGGGGCCGCAGCTGCTCACTAACAACCCCGCCGCGAGGGCCAGGGCCAGACGATGCGTTCGGATGCGGCTATCTTACCCGAGGCATCCCAGATCAAAAGGGAACGATCTCGCTATCAGGTTTGTGTAGCTGGCTATTGACATCGCCCGATCTTACAGCGCATGATTCATCTAAACGGGGCTTTACCCGAGCGTTACAAAGTCTTAACTCTTAGTCCGCGGGGAGAAACAAGGTCGCTGGAGGGAAAACACACGTGACCGACACATCTTTGTCTATTGGCGCGCCTACGGCTGACGACGGCGAAGTTCTCATTTCCAGGTCCAGCTGGCCACTTCGGCTTTCCGGCTTGTTGTTCGCCGGCCTGCTGGTGGTCGGTCGAGCCGCAAGCGGTGGCCAGATTGT
>JALYYE010000306.1 GCA_030946735.1 Candidatus Dormiibacterota bacterium | reverse complement strand
GCGTCTGGCAGGTGCGCGCAAAGCGGGTTGTGATCGCCACCGGGGCGCACGAACGCCCGTTGATCTTCGCGAACAACGACCGCCCCGGCATCATGCTCGCCGGCGCGGCCCGGACTTACATCAACCGATATGGCGTCGCGCCAGGCAAGCGAGCGGTCATCTTCACCAACAACGACTGCACCGATGCCGTCGCCGGCGACCTGAAGCGGGTTGGGATCAGCGTCGAGGCCGTCGTCGACGTCCGCGCGGGCGAAGCCGTCCTTGACACCCACGGAGAGGACGGCCTCCACAGCGTCCTCATCGGGACGCTAACGGGAACGCACTCGAGGCGGGAGATCGACTGTGATCTCCTCTGCGTTTCTGGCGGCTTTAATCCAACCCTGCATCTCTTCAGCCAGGCGCAGGGCCGGCTTCGGTACGACGAGGGTCTGGCGTGCTTCGTGCCGGACGTGGCGCCTCCCAATGTCGACGTCGTGGGCGCGGCGGCGGGAGACCTCGGCGGCCGCGGCCAGGGCTCGATCATGCCTTACTGGGTGGTCCCTAGCGACGGAGGCGAATGGTCGAGCCATTTCGTCGACCTGGAGCGGGACGTCACCGTGGAGGACGTGCGCCGAGCGCTTGGCGCCGGCATGCGCTCGGTCGAGCACGTCAAGCGCTTCACCACCATCGGCACCGGCAGCGACCAGGGCAAGACGGCCGGCATCAACGAGACCGCCATCGTCGCGACGCAGTTGGGCCAGCCCGTGGGGGCCGTCGGCGTGACGACCTTCCGGCCACCATACGTGCCAGTTGCGTTTGGCTTGATGGCCGGCCGGACTCACGGCGATCTCTTCGATCCGGTTCGGGTCACGGCCATCCATCCGTGGCACGTGGCGCACGGTGCCATCTTCGAGAACGTCGGCCAGTGGAAGCGACCCTGGTACTTCCCGCGCCAGGACGAGGACCTCGATGCGGCCGTACGGCGCGAGTGCCAGGCGGCGCGAGAAGGCGTCGCGATGATGGACGCGTCAACCTTGGGCAAGATCGACATCCAGGGGCCAGCTGCGCTCGAGTTCCTCAATCGGATGTACACGAATGCCTTCGACACGTTGAAGGTGGGCTCGTGCCGATACGGCCTGATGTGCAAGGTGGACGGGATGGTCTTCGACGATGGTGTCGTGATGCATCTCGGTCCCGACCACTGGCTTGCCACTACGACGACGGGCGGCGCAGCGGCGGTTCTCGACTGGATGGAGGAATGGCTGCAGACGGAATGGCCCGACCTCCGAGTGCGGCTGACGTCGGTCACCGACCACTGGGCCGACGTTGCCGTCGTCGGGCCACGCTCGCGCGAAGTTATCGCAACGTTGTTTCCCAAGCTGGCCGTTGACACGCAGAGCTTCCCCTTCATGGCGATTCGCGAGGCCGAGACGGCGGGTATTCCCGTCCGTCTGCACCGGATCACATTCTCCGGTGAGCTTGCCTACGAGCTCTGGACGCCCAGCTGGTACGGCCTGGCGCTGTGGGAAGCCGTGATGGCGGCCGGCGAGCCGCTCGGCATCACGCCCTACGGCACAGAGGCCATGCACGTGCTCCGCGCTGAGAAGGGCTACATCATCTGTGGCCAGGAGACTGATGGCACGGTCACACCACAGGATCTGGGAATGAACTGGATCGTATCGAAGAGGAAGCCTTTCATTGGCCGACGCTCGCATCGGCGGACGGATACGGCTCGACCGGACCGGAAGCACCTGGTCGGCCTGCTCCCGGTCGACGGGGGTCAGCTTCTGCCGGAGGGTGCGCAACTGGTGCTAGAACCGGACGGCGGCATCCCGGCGAAGTTGGTCGGCCACGTGACTTCGAGCTATCGGAGCGCTACCCTAGGCCGAGCCTTCGCCCTGGCCATGCTGCAGGGCGGCCGCGAGCGAATCGGCGGCACCGTCTACGCCCCTTTGAACGGCCATGTTATCGCCGCCACCGTGACCGAGCCAATCTTCTACGACAAGGAGAACCTCCGTCGTGATAGCTGAGGCGGTTCGGCGCAGCGCGGTCGCCGGTTACGCGGAGCGGTTCGCCGCCTTATCGGCTGCAACCGGCGATGAACTCTCCATCCGCGAGCTTCCGTTTGTCTCGCAGCTGAATCTCCGGGCCGATCCCAAAGACGCAGATGTGATGAAGCGGCTCGCCGAGGCGCTTGGTTTTGCCTTGCCGGTCATCCCGAATACGGCGGCCGCAAAAGGCGATTACCGAGCCCTATGGCTGGGCCCGGACGAATGGTTGGTCGTTGGACCGGACGGCGAGCAGACGGCCCTGGAGCAGGGATTGCGCAACGCTCTCAACGACGCTTTCGGTTCGGTCACCGACATATCCGCTAATCGCACGCTGCTCGAGATCGGTGGAGCGAAGGCGCGCGAGCTCCTGAAGCATGGCGTCTCCATCGATCTCGATGCCCACTCGTTCGGCCCAGGCCGCTGCGCCCAGACGTTGTTGGCCAAAGCCCAGGTCATCATCGAGCGACGTGATGAGTCAGCTGTCCTTTACGTGCGGACGTCGTTTGCCATATACGTTGCCACCTGGCTTCTTGATGCCCTAAAGGAATAGTGTGTTGGCGTGTCTCAGAATGCCGTCAGCCTGGTTGCCAAGCACTACGCGATCGCTCACGGCCGGGTCATAGAGTCCGCCGAAAGCACCGACGAGGGCCAATTCGCGAAATCCATGGGG
>JALYYE010000282.1 GCA_030946735.1 Candidatus Dormiibacterota bacterium | reverse complement strand
ACCGCTACGGCATCGTCGGCCACTGGGCAATGGATGCGCCGGTCGACCCCTGGGTTCGGATCACCTTCGACCGTGGCCTCGAGGTCTACGAAGGCCCGGTGGCAGGCGATCAGCGAATGGTCGCACTGCTCTGCCACCAGGATCGGATGCGTGAGTTCGGCGGCCGCCTCGAGGCGCGCTATCGCGAGATCGCCCAGGCCCTGCGCCCCGCGCTACGCAACGCCGACCTGGTTGGTTCCGTTTCGGCGGTGGGCCCATTCTGGTATCGCGCGTCGACGGTTGCTCAGCGGCGCGTTTTTCTCGTCGGCGATGCGGCGGGGTTCACCGACCCCATTACGGGCGAGGGCATCGCCGCCGGATTTCGCCAGGCCCGAGCCTTCGCCGCCGCACTCGGGTCGCCCAATCCCGAGCGTGCCTACCGGCAGGCGCACCGCCAACTGACGAAGGATCCGCGCCGCGTAGCGGCGTTGTTCCTCCGACTCAGCCGCACACCGGCACAGGTCGAGCGCGCCATCCGTAGCCACGAACGAGCGCCGCAAACCCTAACGACGCTGCTGGGGATCGGCTTCGGCTACTGGGGCTTCAACCGCGTCACGCCGCGCGAGTGGCTTCGGGTGTTCAGCGGCCGGTGACCAGGCGCGGCAGAAAGGCCGGCTTGTCCGCCATCCGTTCGCGATAGCCGGGGATCGACATGAGCAGCGCCTCCTCTTCCTGAATGCGCCGGCGGAGCAAAACAGCATTCGCCAAGCCCAAGCCGACCGCACTGACGTAGGCGCCACCAATCAGCGGCAGGCCGAGGAATTCGAGGCCTAGCGCAACGTAATTTGGATGCCGGATGAACCGGTAGGGACCGTGATCGACGATGCGCAAGTCCCTCGGCACCACGGCACGCACCGTCCATGACCGCCGGAGGCTCAGCACGACGCTAAGGCGGAGGGCGAGCGCGGACAGCGACGTAATCCATCCGGCCGCCGCGATCGCGGCCGGCGGTGAATGGCCGCGCCACCAGCGCTCGACTGCGGGCAGCGTGAAGAGCCCGACATTCACCAGCGCGATCCATTTGAAGATCGAGCGTCCCGCCTGCGGCGCTGAGGGTTGGCGCCCACGCATCAATCGCTCGTTGCGCGCGGAGTAGAGCAGCTCGACACCACGCTGGGTCCCAAACGCGAGCAGCACCACAGCGTACCGCCTCGGGGTCACAGGCGCATCAGCGCCAGCTCGATCGAGAGGCCCGGACCCAGTGCGATTGCCAGTACGCGACCGTGCGTTCCGCAGCGCTGCATCTCTTCGAGCACGAAGAAGATACCGGCGCTCGACGCATTGCCGTTGCCGGCGAATACCGATCGCGAGCTGGCAAGCGCGTTCGGATCCAGATCAAGCGCGCGTTCGATGGCGTCGACGATGCGCGGGCCTCCCGGGTGTGCGGCAACAGCGTCGAGGTCCGTGAGGCGCAGGCCCGCCTCCTTAAGGAACGTCTCGACCGCGCCGCGAAGATGTGCCTCCACCACGTCCGGTAGCTCACGGCTGAGAATCACGCGAAGCCCACCGTCGCGCAGTTCGTAGCCCAGGTGACGCGCACCTTCCGGCACGAGCACCGTGCCGGCGTGTTCCAGCGTCCAGCCGGGGCGATCGTCGCTCCCCCGCAAGACCACCGCCCCGGCGCCGTCCGCGAAGACCATCGCGGCCACCAGGTTGTCGATCGAGCGATCATCGGGCTGGAAGGTCAGCGAGGGGATCTCGACCGCGAAGAGCAGCACGCTTCGCTGCGGATAGGCGCGGAGATAATCGAGGGCACGGGCCAGTCCCGCGACCCCAGCGCCGCATCCGAGTTCGGTGATGGGCAGACGAGCAACGTCCGGCCGCAGGCCGATCAACGGAATCAGCTCGGCGTCGAGCGATGGCAGCACCACGCCGGTGCACGACACCCCGATCACGAGACCGATGTCGGAGGCGGCGATGCCGCTTCCTTCGAGCGCGTTGCAGCACACTCGCCGGGCGAGTACGCGCGCGTGTTCCAGATAGGCGTCCGTTTGCTGACTCTGGCTGCGTCGTTCCATCAGCGAGGCAAGTGGTTCGGCGAAATAGCGGGTCCGCGCCCCCTCGTCCCCCTGGAGCTTTGGCATCCGCCGGCCACGGGCCCGACCCAGCGCGTCCCAGACCTCATCCACTGTGGCCGTGATCGACGGCAGCGCTGTTGCCATCCCGGCGACCCGGGCGCCGCCGAGGGGCATCCTTATAGATGTCATCACTGTGATGCTAGGCTGGCGCGGTGCTCGTCCGTCCGGCCGAACCTGAAGATCGCCCGCAGCTTCTCGAGTTGATCAAGGGCTACTTCGCTTTTTACCGGGTCCCCTTTCCTGCCGACTCGAAAGTTGAGGCCCTGCTCGATGCCCTCGAGCAGGATCCGAGCCGGGGGGTGCAGCTTGTGGCTGACGAAGGCGGCCGGCTTCAAGGCTTCGCCAGCCTCTACGCTTGTCTCGATACCCTGGTTGCCGATCGCATTCTTGTAATGAACGACCTCTTTGTCAAACCACCACTACGGAATCGCGGCATCGGCGCGGCGCTTTTCGAGGCCAGCCTGGCTTACGCTACGGCGCACGGTTACGCTAGGCTCGATTGGGTCACGGCCGCCGATAACCGCGACGCGCAGCGCTTCTACGACCGCCATGGCGGCCATCGCGGTCCCTGGATCACCTACAGCGCGACTCCCGCCGATCGCATCTACCCGTGAGCGTCGGTTCGGAAGCTCAGGCGCTCTTTCGCTTGCGCTTCGCTGCCGGCTTACTGCGGGCCTTGGATGCCAGTCGGGCTTGTTCGACGCTGGCCCGCAGCACCGACATCAGGTCATCAACGCCGGTGCCCACCGGCACCACGGCCGCCGCCGGCCGGGCTGAGGCCGCCCGGCCCTCGATCAGGGCGCTTAACTTCTGACGGTACTGGTCAGGGTAGCGCTCAGGCTCGAAGGGTCCGGACAGAGTGTTGATCAACAAGGACGCCATCTCGCGTTCGTTTTTCCTCAGGTCCACCGGCTTGGACGGTTCCAGGTCCGCGGTTGGCAGGAGTTCGTCGGCGTGAAACATGGTGGCCAGGACGATCAGCCGGCCCTGCGGGCGTAAGGCAGCGAGGTATCGCTTGCGGCGCAGCACAAACCAGCAGATCGCGATTTTCTTCGTTTCCCGCATGGCGTCGACCAGCAGCCCATAGGCGCGCTCATAATCCCGGTCGGGCACCGCGTAGTAGCTAACGTCGAAATAGATTGGGTCGACCGCGGAGGCGTCGACGAACTGCTCGACGTCGATGGCCCGCGTTCGTTCAGGGGCGAGCTCCTCCAGCTCTTCGCGATCGACGGTTACGTAGCGGTCCTTGGCGACCTCGTACCCCTTGACGACGTCGGCTGCCAGGACCGGCCGCGTCGGCTGTGGACCCCCGTCCCCGACTTTCCCCGGTAAGGAAGGAGGCAAATAGATCTCTTCGACTTCAACCGTCCCCCGCACCGGGGCTGGGAGGTTTTTCCCCGATTGCGGCGCCTCGAGCACTTTCTGGTGTCGGATTCGCTGCCCACTCAACCGGTCGATCTCGTGGAAGCGCACGTCCTTCCGCCGGGTGGCCGGATAGAGGCGCACCGGCACGCTGACCAGGCCGAAACTGATCGTTCCCGACCACACGGCGCGCGCCATCCTTTGATTATGGCGCTCGCGCCGCCGTATCATCGGCGAAAGGGAATGGGCATCTTTCAACGGGCATGGACCGAATCGACGATCCCGGCACAGGACCTGGAGCGCGCCAGAGCCTTTTATGCGGAAAAGCTTGGGTTGACCCCAACCAGCGAGGAACGCATCGGTCTTCGCTACCGCCTCGCCGCCGGAACGCGGTTCCGGCTCTTCCGGAGCGGCGGAAAGGCTTCCGGCGCCCATACACAGATGGCGCTCATGGTGGAGGATCTATCGGCGGCGGTCCGGGAGCTTCGCTCCCGCGGCGTCAACTTTGAAGAGTACGACAGTCCGGGCCTCAAGACGACGGACGGGATCGCGGACGTTGGCTATGCCAGGGCGGCATGGTTCAAGGACAGCGAAGGCAACCTGATCGGGATCTTGCAACCAAATCGCTAGGACCTGACGACGCCGAGTTAGCCCGGGGCTTCGAGCCGACCCGGCATCGCCGCGTCGGCCTCACGCTGGAGCCGCGCCTCGTTTCGTCGCAAAAAGACGATGGCGCCGATGATCACCGCGACGCCAACGATCGCGAGCGCGAGATCGACCGGACCAGAGAGTCGGAGCAATTGCTGGCCGAGAAGGTAGGCGGCGACACCGTAGATCGTCGACCAGATGATGCCCCCCGCCGCGTTGAAGATCAGGAAGCGGCGCCAGTGCATGTGATTCACGCCGGCCAGGAACGCCGCAAAGATACGCAGGACGGAAACGAATCGCCCGAAGAACACCACCTTGGGGCCGTGCTTGTGAAAGAGGTACTGGCCCAGCCGGAGCCGATCCTCCTCCAATCGGATGTAGCGTCCGTACCGCTTCAGCAGCGCATAACCACCGGTGCGGCCGATCACGTACCCGATGTTGTCGCCGATGATCGCGCCCGCCGACGAGGCGACGATGACCCAGAAGATCGTGAGCTTGCCGGTCGTCCCCGCGTAGATGGCGGCGGTCACCAGCATCGTCTCCCCCGGGACCGGAATGCCAATACTCTCGATCCCGACGAAGAAGAAGACCGCCAGGTAACCATAGGTCGCGAGCAAGCTGTCGAGGTTGCGAGCCAGGAAGTTCAACATTCCACAATGAGCCTACCGTGACGTACGAACAATCAGCCAATCTGGGCGGCCGGCTCGCCAACAATGGCGTCGGATCCCGGGTATCGCCAGCGGGCGTAGCTGCCAATGAGCACTACAGGGAGCGTCACCAGGGCCGCGATCATGAAGAGGGTTGAGTAGCGGTTGGCGCTGGCCAGGCCGGCGACCCCCGAGGTCGCCAGCGCTGCCCCGGCGAAGATGGTGGTCGCGAACAACGACGTCGCGGTGCCGCGAGCTTCCGGGACGACGTCGGTCGCCCACGTCTGGAAGGTCGATTGCATGAAGGCGTAAGCGCCCCCAGCCAGGACACTCGCCGCCAGGATCCCGACCGTACTCTGAGTCGCAGCGGCAATTAGATATCCGATCAACAGCAAGGCGGCTCCCCCGCCGAGGATGAGCGCGGCCGGCGTACGCCGCGCGATAGAACCAAACAAAACGCGGGTGCAGAACAACACCGATACGCCGTAGCTAGCGACCACCGCCCCAGCGATCGCCGGGCTCTGACCCTTAGCCTCGAGGGCCGGCGCAAGGTAGGTCACGAAGCCGAACATCACCGCGCCCACCAGCACGGCGAGGGCCAGCAACAGAAGAGCCCATCCGTGGCGCAAAACACCCGCCACCTGCTTGACGGGGTTTTGGCTCGACCGGGTGACCAAAGACTCCGGGGTCCCGCGAAGGGCAGCCGCCACGCCCAACGCGATCGCGCCGGGGACCAGGAAAAAGTAGCGCCAGCCGAGCACGTGCGCGGTAAGTCCCGCGCCGAGGGTCCCCGCCGTGGTCCCAAGCGCAACGAAGACCAGCACATTGGTGATGGCGTGCTGCCGGACATTGAAGGGAAAACGATCCGCAAGGTAGACGAGTGTCGTCGGAAAAACACCGCACGCGATGCCGCCGGTGACGAAGCGGGCGACGAGCAAGGCCGTGAGATTCGGCGACAGCACCGAGAGGACATCGGCGAGGGCGGTTCCCACGAGCGCCGCCCGGATAACACGCACCCGCCCGAAACGATCGGACAGCACCCCATAAAGCGGCGGCATCAGACCGTAGGCCAGGTAGTAGAGACTCGCCACCCCGGAGACGGCGGCGAGCGACACGTGGAAGCTGGCGGCGATCGGGATAAGCAGCGGCGCCACCGCGAAGCGATCGGCCATGGTCGCGAACGGGCCGAGATACAACAGTCGCGGTACTCCCCGCTGCGTTGACGCGGTCAACGGTCCTGGGCTCAGCCCGCTGGATCTCGCACGCCGACTTCGTCGAGATGTTCCAAAAGGTCACGCGGGTCCTCGTAGACGCGGTAGGCGCCCGCCTGCTGCAACTCCTCTCGTCCGTAACCGCCCGAGAGCAGACCCACGCCCAGCGACCGGGCGCGCTGTGCGGCGAGAAGGTCCCAGACGCTGTCGCCGAAAACGATCGAGTTGGCGATGTCGACACCAAGCCGGGCGGCGGCGGCAAGGAACAGGTCTGGGTCGGGCTTTGCATGTGCTACGTCATCGCGAGTAATGACGACCTTGGGCGTGACACCTAGCAACTCGATCGAGGATCCCGAGGTCCGCATGTTGCCGCTGGTCGCGATCGCCCAGGGCACGTTCTGTCGGGTCAGCCGCGTCAACAGGTCGCGGGCCCCGGGCAACGGACGCACCTCACCCAGGCGCCGCATGAAGGCTTCCGTATGGCGGGTGCGAAGCCCGCTTGCTTCCTCGGCGCTGAGCTTCTTGCCGGTCTCCCGCAGCAGGGCATTGACGAACAGCCCGCCACTCATCCCGATGCGCCGGTGGATCCGCCACACAGACAGTTCCATGCCGGCTGCTCCGAGCACTTCATGCCAGGCAAGCACGTGCTGATAGACGCTGTCGACTAGCGTCCCATCGAGGTCGAAGAGCAACGCCGGTGTCTTATCCGCCACCAATCTAGTGTCGCATGGCGAGCTCAGCCGCGGCCGCAGGAATGCTTAACCTGCCCTAGCGAACGGGTACTTCCTCCCCGTCCTGGGCCCAGCGCGTATGGAAGGAGCCCTCGCGATCGACCCGCTTGTAACCGTGAGCTCCGAAGTAGTCGCGTAAGCCCTGCACGAGGTTGGCGGGGAGGCGGTCACGCCGGTAGGCGTCGTAGTAGGCGAGCGACGAGGAGAATGCCGGCACGGGGATCCCCCTATCGACCGCGACACTGAGCACGCGCCGCCAGGCGTCCTGCGCCGACGCCATCGCATCGCGGAAGTAGGGCGCCAGCAAGAGGTTCTTCAAGCCGGACTCGGCCGCGTAGGCATCCGTAATCCGATTCAAGAAGCGGGCCCGGATGATGCAGCCGCCGCGCCAGATGCGGGCGATGGCCCCGAGCTCGAGGTCCCAGCTGTACTCGTTAGAGGCGGCCTGCATCTGCTCGAATCCCTGCGCGTAGGCCACCATCTTCGAGGCGTAGAGGGCGCTGCGCACGTCGTCGACCAGCGAAGCGGGCGCGGCCGACCGCACCGCGCCGTTGGGCCCGGCAAGCGTTCGCGAGGCGATCTGGCGGTCCTTCTTTAGTGCAGACAGGAATCGGGCGAAGACCGCCTCGGTGATGGCCGTCACCGGGATCCCCAGGTCGAGCGCCGATTGCGACGCCCACTTGCCCGTGCCTTTTTGCTCCGCCTCGTCGAGGATCACGTCGACCAGCGGCCTACCGGTCGCGCGATCGCGCTTGGCGAGCACCTCGGACGTGATCTGGATCAGGTACGACTCGAGGTCGCCCGTGTTCCACTCGGCAAAGATCCGTGAGAGGTCTTCCGCACCCAGGTTGAGCGCGTTGCTGAGCAGGTCATACGCCTCGGCGATCAGCTGGATGTCGGCGTACTCGATGCCATTGTGGACCATCTTCACGTAATGGCCCGCGCCGCCGGGACCGATATAGGTGCAGCACGGTTCGCCGTCCACGTGGGCGCTGATCCTGGTGAGCATCGGTTCCACCTGCTGATACGCATCGCGCGCCCCACCCGGCATGATGCTGGGCCCGAGCAACGCGCCTTCCTCGCC
>JALYYE010000271.1 GCA_030946735.1 Candidatus Dormiibacterota bacterium | reverse complement strand
ATCCAGAACGTGCAACGCATGGTGCAACAGGGCTACATCTCGCACACGAACGGCGTGGAGCTCGACCTGGCCTGCGGCAGCGGCGCCAGCCGGTCGTCCGGGGAGAACGTCGGCTATATCTCCAGTGGCATCGACGACGTCCACATGAACGACCTATATATGAATAGTCCGGGTCACCGCGCCAACATCCTGGGCCAGTTCCAGTACGTGGCAACCGCCTGGGCGATCGCCCCCAACGGCTACGCCTACAACGCCGAGGAGTTCCTTTCGGCCAGCGCCCCGCTGGTGCCGGGCGGGTTTGTTCCGCTGCCGCCCACGCGTATCCTGGACACCCGCGTGGGCAACGGCGCCCCGATTGGCGCGGTTGGTCCCGGGGGGACGCTGACGGTGCAGGTCAGTGGCCGCGGTGGGATCCCGGCGACGATCGTCTCCGCCGTGGTGCTCAACGTAACCGTGACGAATACGACCGTCAACGGCGGCTATCTGATCGTCTATCCGACGGAAGATCCGCGGCCGCTGGCCTCGAACCTCAACTGGATGCGGGGCCAGACCGTGCCCAACCTGCTCGAAGTCGGCCTCGGCTACTCCGGGCAGCTCAACGTCTTCAACGGGACCGGGAGCGCCGACGTCATCTTCGATGTCGCGGGATACGTCCCGGCCATCACCGGCACGCCAGCGCGGGATGGCCTCTATAACCCGGTCGTGCCATCGCGCCTCCTCGACACCCGCACCGGCAACGGTGGCGCCCTGGCGCCGCTTGGACCTGGCGCCTTCCTCAACCTCCAGGTCACGGGCCGTGGCGGCGTCCCAGCCACCGGCGTCTCGGCGGTCGCGCTCAACGTGACCGTCACCAATCCGACGTCCGACAGCTACCTCACTATTTATCCGGCCGGCACCGCGCTACCGCTGGCCTCCAACCTCAACTTCCCCGCGGGCGCGACCGTGCCCAACCGGGTCGTGGTGAAGCTCGGAGTCGGCGGCCAGATCTCGATCTTCAACGGATACGGTGCCACCAACGTCGTGGTCGACGTGAATGGTTGGTTCACCGATGGATCCAACCCGTCGGCAACCGGAGGGACCTTCACGGGCGTGACGCCGGTCCGCATCCTCGACACGCGCGTCGGCACCGGCGGGTTCCGTGCGCCGCTGGGGGCCGGCCAATCGCTCGCGCTGCAGGTCGCTGGATTCGGCGGCGTGCCCACCATGACGGATCAGGTGGTCGCGACAGCCGTCGTCGTCAACGTGACCGTGACCGATACGACGTCCGGGAGTTACCTGACGATCTATCCGAGCGGGGCGGCACTCCCCCTGGCCTCCGACCTCAACTGGCCGGCCGGGGCGACCGTTCCCAACCTGGCGCTCGTCAAGCTCGGCGCCGACGGCAAGATCGTCATCTACAACGGCTACGGCTCGGTGGACGTCATCGTCGACGTGGTCGGCTGGTACAACTGACCGCTCTGCACGAGGTCGTCGACCGTGTAGGCACGGCGGCGCCATCCGTGGCGTCGATAGCGGCGGATCGCGCTGACGCCCTCTAGGACACCGCGAACACCCGGGACGTGCCGGACGAGCGCACTCAGCCGCCGGAGCCGGCGGGCCTGGCTGGTGTGCCCGTACTCCCGCTCCAGGATGTCGGCGGCGAAGGCCGTCTCCTCGAGCTGGCCTCGCCGCGCCGCGTTGAGACCGATGATGTACGTGCGTATCGCGATCTGACGGGGCAGCTCCTCGCGGGCGAAGGCGCGCAGCTCCGCTGCAATTCGCTGATCGCCCTCGACGTTGGCGGCCATCCGCTGCAGCGCGGGCCAGGTGGCGGCGAGCCGCTCGCTCCCCAGCCCGGGGCGATGCACGAAGACGGCGCCGATGACGGGGACGGCGACGAAGGGCGCCATTCCAGCCAGCCGGAGCACGAAGTCGACGTCGAACAGGATGTCGATGCCGGTCCGGGTCAGGTCGACCAGCTCGAGGGCGCGACGCCGGAAGAGGATTCCCGTCCACTCGAGGTGTCCGGCCCGCAGCACGCGCGGAAAGGCCTCCTGCGGCTGGTGCAACCCGGACGCCCAGCTTTCTCCGCGGATCCCCAGCAGGCGGCCCCGCTCATCGGCATCGGCCACGCGCGCCGACGCGAAGATCGCCTCGGGGTGCGCCTCGAGCGCCGCGAGCGCCGCCTCGTAGAAGGGGGGCAGCAGCCAATCGTCGTCGGACAGAAACGAGAAGAAGGGGGTGCCGATGCGGGACGCGCCGAACATGAAGTTCCCGGTGAGGCCGATGTTCTTGTCGTGCCGGAAGTACGTGACCCGTGGGTCACGACGGGCGATGGCCTCGACTGTGGCGGCCGTCTCATCACCGGAGGCGTTGTCGTAGACGCAGACCTGCACCCGCCGCTCCGTCTGAGCCAGGATGCTCTCGATGGCGCGCCCCAGCATGCCCGGCCGCCGGTAGGTCGGGATGACGGTCGTGATCACGCTGCCCATATTGCCCGATCGAGTTGCCCATCAAGGCAGAAAGGGCTGCCTAGCCATCCGTCCCGTCAGTCCTTGTCTCCCGGTGTGAACTCCCCGACACTGACGCGGTGGTGTGCCCCACCGTGCCCGCACGGCGCATCGGCCTGTCCATCCTGACTGCCGCGATGCTGGCCGGCGCGCTTCCCGCCACCCCCGCCTTCGGGGAGAACCTGCCGCCGCTGCCGACACTTCAGCGGTCGCCTCTGAGCCTGTGGACCGACGGCGCGAAGGCCTATCACGTGGCCGGCGAAATCACCAATGGCGACGGGACGCAGAGCGGCCGCTTCATCCGGGTCCAGTGCACCATCCACGACCAGACCAAGGTCGGTAACCCGGCGGTAACCACCTTTGCCTACGCCGAGGCCGACATCCTCAAGCCCGGGGAGAAATCGCCCTTCGAGGTGGTCTTCTTCCCAGCCCCGGCCACCCATGACGACGCCAGCTGCACGGTGTCGGGCAGCGTCAGCCACGCGGTCCCCAACCACGATTTCGCGGTCGCCATCACCTCGGTGACCATCGCGCCGAACGGCCTGCAGCAGATCAGCGGCACCGTCACCAACAATCGAAACGCGACTGTGGGGCCGGTCAAGCTGATGCTGACCCACTACAGCAGTCCCGCTCCCGGGCTGCCGGTCGACGAGACCTCGCACTATCTCGCCACCAATGCCAGCAGCTCGCTGGAACCGTTGCAGCAGGTGGCCTTCACCTTCGACCGCGTGACACCGCCCAACGGTCCGGCATGGAGCTACGCGGGAAACGCGTCGATCGCATGGCTGGCGGAGGCGCCCGCGCCAACCACGGATCTGACACCGTCGCCGCTGGCCTTCGCGCCGCAGATCGACGCCATCCCGAGCGCGCCGCGGACCCTCACCGTGTCGAACATCGGCACCGGCGATCTGCACGTCGGGTCGATCGGCCTGGATAACCTGAGGGACTACCAGGTCGCCGCCGATCGTTGCACCGGTGCGACCGTGGCGGCGGGGCTCTCCTGCGGGGTCGACATCATCTTCGACCCCCTGGTGCTCGGTCCCACGCAGGCCATCTTCACCGTTGTCGACGACGCCCCGGGATCGCACACCGCGACCATCACCGGCACCGGCTTGAGCCGGACCGATGGACGCCTCAGCCCAGGCAAGCTGACTTTTGCCGAGCAGGGCGTGACGACATCGAGCCCGCCGCAGACCGTGACCCTGACCAGCATTGGGCCCGATCCCCTCGGCCAGATCAGCGTGGCGGTGAGTCCCAACTTCGCGATCGCCGCCGACGCCTGTTCCGCCACGACGGTTGCCGTGGGGAGCACATGCACCATCGGCGTCAGCTTTGTGCCGAGCACAACCGGGCCGCTCACTGGATGGCTCACGGTGAGCGATAACGGCCGCTCCAACCCGCATAGGGTCAGCCTCACCGGCACCGGCTCTCTGCTGGCGGTCACCATCAGCCCCTCGATCGTCGATTACGGCAGCCTGCTGCTGGGAACGACAAGCGCCCCCTCTACGGTCAGCATGACCAATGTCGGCAGCGCGAGTGCCCAGCTGGGCGCTGTAACTCTCTCCGGCGTCAACGGGGCTGACTTTGCCACCAGCTGGGATGGGTGCTCGGGTGCGCTGCTCGGGCCGAAAGATAGTTGTTACGTCGCGATTCGCTTCACGCCGAGCGCGGCCGGATCGCGGACGGGTGTGCTGAACTTTCCCGTGACCGGGCGGACCGTTCCGCTCACGGTCCTCCTGATGGGCAGCGGGCTGTATCCGACCCCTCCACCGCTCAACGGCGGGGCCTACCATCCGCTCGACCCGGTGCGCATCCTTGACACCCGCTCTGGTCCCACACCAGTTGGCCTTGGGTTAGGCGCGGTTGCGGGCGGCCAGACGATCGACGTGCAGGTCACTGGTCGCGGCAACGTCCCCACCGATGGTGTTTCGGCGGTGGTCGTCAACGTGACGGTGACCGGGACCACCGGGTCCGGTTATCTGACGATCTTCCCGACCCCTTTCGCTCCGGCCGATCCGCCGCTGGCATCGAACCTAAACTGGACGGCGGGCAAAACCATCCCGAACCTGGTCGAGGTCGGGGTGGGCGCGAACGGGCAGATCTCGATCTTCAACGGGGTCGGCAGCGCCGCCCACGTGATCGTTGACGTCGAGGGATACGTTGGCGTCCCGACCACGACGCCCGGGCGAGATGGGCGATTCGTGCCCACCGTCCCGGCTCGCGTGCTCGATACGCGAAGCGGCCCGGCTCCGGCCAATGGCGGGCTTGGCCCGGTAGCGGGTGGCACCAGCATCAACGTGAAAGTGCTGGGCGCCGGTGGAGTGCCGGCGACGGGCGTCGCCGCCGTGGTGCTCAACGTGACGGTGACGGGTCCAACGAGCGAGGGTTTCCTCACGGTCTATCCCGCCGGCCTGCAGCAGGTTCC
This sequence comes from Candidatus Dormiibacterota bacterium, assembly GCA_030946735.1. Classification (GTDB taxonomy): domain Bacteria; phylum Chloroflexota; class Dormibacteria; order CF-121; family CF-121; genus CF-13. The sequence goes on along the minus strand of JALYYE010000271.1, from coordinate 5,915 downwards.
GTTGGCCTCCAACCTCAACTTCCAGGCCGGACAGACGGTTCCCAACCGCGTGATCGCCAGGGTCGGCGCCAACGGCGCCATTTCCATCTACAACGGATACGGCCTGGCCCACGTCGTCGTCGACGTCAACGGCTGGTTCAGCGATGACACCAACTGGCAGCTGACGGGGAGTGGCTTCAAGGCCACCCTGCTGCCGACGCGCATCCTCGATACCCGCAGCGGCACGGCGGACCTCGGTTCGCCGATTGGCGCCATGGGCCCCGCCTCGACGATGTCGCTGCCGGTGGCAGGTCGGGGCACCGTGCCAGGTATGACCTCCCAGAAACCGCCGACGGCGGTGGTGCTCAACGTGACCGTGACCAATCCCACCGTGGGAGACCATCTGACGATCTGGCCGGGACTGGTGGACGGCCCGCCGCTGGCGTCTGATTTGAATTTCGTCGCCGGCCAAACGGTGCCCAACCTGGTCGTCGTCAAAGTCGGGACCGATGGGACGATTCAGTTCTACAACGGTTCCGGCTTCACCGACGTCGTCGCCGACGTGGTCGGCTGGTACAGCTGACAGCCGAGCCGTTTGCTTTTTTAGTCCCACGCCGGTCAGAATCCTCGGATGGTCAAGGGGATTTTCCGTGGATATCGGCTCGTGCTCATCGGCGTCTTCAGTGTGGTCATTCCATTCGCCGGGCTTGCGCCGCTACCCACGGTGGCATCAGCGCCACAACGATCCGATCCCGCCTCGGGTCCGCACACGCGTGATGAGGCACAGCACCAGCACGACGTCCTCTCGCTGACACCGGCCCGCACCGCCATCGCCCCGCGCCGCGCAGTTTCCCCTCGTGCGCTGAGCCCGGCGGGTGGGGTCACCCGCGAGGTCTTCGGATTCGCCCCCTACTGGCGCCTCGCGCAGAACCCGAACTGGAATTATTCGCTGCTGTCGACGGTGGCCTATTTCGGCATCAACATCAATCCCGACGGCAGCATCTCCACAAATGACTCCGGCTGGACCGGCTGGAACAGCCAGGATCTCGCCACCATCATCAACAACGCGCACGCGGCCGGAGATCGCGTGGTGCTCGTCATCAAGCCGAACGGCGCCGTCAGCTCGACGGCCGCGGTCCTCAACGCGATCGTGACCAATCCGGCCGCCACCCAGGCGGCGATCACCAACACCATCAATCTCGTCGCCTCGAAAAACCTCGACGGCGTCAATGTCGACTTCGAAGGGACGGCGAATGGCTATCCCAATGTGCAGTCGGGCTTCACCAACTTCATGACGCAGATGTCAAAGCAGGTGCATGCTCGCTGGCCGTCGGCCCAGGTGACGGTCTGCACCTACAGCGGCTCCGCCAGCTGGGACGCCGGCATCTTCAAAATCGGCGACCTGTCACCGGTGGTGGACGGCATCTTCGTGATGGCCTATGACATGGCGCCGGGCAACATGGCGCCCGGGCAGGCCGGCCCCAATGCGCCGCTCAACGGTTGGACTTACAACGACACGCTCTCCGTCTCGCAGTACCTGACCAAGGCGCCCGCGTCGAAGGTGATGCTGGGTGTCGCTTACTACGGTTACAAATATTCGACGACCTCGACCGGTCCCTACGCCACCATCAAATCAGGAACTGGGGCCACGGCTGACATGTATTCCGGCATTGTCGACGACCTGGCCTGCGCGCAGCAGTTGACGCAGAACTGGGACGGCACGGCGCAGTCGCCCTGGGCTTCATGGTGGAGTCCGCCGACCAACGATCCCTGCGGCGGGAACTACAACAGCTGGCGCGAGCTCTATTACGACAACGCGACCTCGCTCGGCTACAAGTACGACCTCGTCAATAACAACAACCTGATGGGAACCGGCATGTGGGCGCTCGGCTACGACGGCACATCGGTGGACTTGTGGCGGGAGCTGAGCCTGAAGTTCGGATCGCCCTGGCCGGGCCAGTACCACGCCATGAGCCCGCACCGTATCCTCGACACGCGCAACGGACTGGGCAAGCTCGGCCCCGGGCAGACCTTCACGCTGCCGGTGGCTGGCTACGTGGGCGTGCCCGCGACCGGCACCGCGGGCGTCATGGTCAACGTGACAGTGACGCGGCCCGATGCGCCCAGCTGGCTCACGATCTATCCCTGCGGCGTGCCACGGCCATCGACCTCGAACCTCAACTTCAACTCCTGGACGACCATCGCCAACCTCGTCGAGGTGTCCCTGGGCAGAGGCGGCGCGATCTGTATCTACAACGGCAACGGCAATACCGACGTCGTCGTCGACGTCGAAGGCTGGCTCTCACTGGCGGGGACGGATACCACCACCGCCGGCCTCTATCGACCGGTGGTGCCGGCGCGCCTGCTCGACACCCGCATCGGCACCGGGGGATCGACCACGATCCGTCCCGGCCAATCCATCGACCTCCAGGTTGCCGGCAAGGGGAATGTGCCCGCGACCGGCGCCTCCGCGGCGGTCCTCAACGTGACCGCGACCAATCCGACCAGCGTCGGTTATCTCACGGTGTATCCCGCGGGGACCCAGCTGCCCGGGGCGTCCAATCTCAACTTCAAAGCCGGGCAGACGGTGCCCAACCGAGCGATCGCCATGCTCGGCACCGGCGGCGCCGTCAGCATCTTCAACGGCTCCGGCAACACGGATGTCGTCGTCGACGTCGGCGGCTGGTTCACCGATGGGTCGGATACGACCGCAACCGGCGGCCATTTCACCGGGCTGACGCCGGACCGGATCCTCGACACGCGCACGGGAAACGGCGGCGTCCCGATCGCACCGCTCGGACCGAACAGCACCATGACGTTCACCGTCGCCGGGCGCGGGGGCGTGCCGATGATGAGCTCGAGCGCACCGCCAACCGCCGTGATCGTCAACATGACGGTGACCTACACCACCGCCAACAGCTACCTGATCGTCTATCCAGGTGACGCGAGCCAACCGCTGGCCTCAGACCTGAATTGGGTCCCCGGGCAGACGGTTCCCAACCTGGTGATCGTGAAATTGGGCGCCGACGGCACCATCGCGATCCACAACGGCTTCGGGTCGACCCACGTCGTGGTCGACGTCCTCGGCTACATCACCTAGCAATTTGAATTTCCCTCCCCCGCTTGCGGGGGAGGGTACGGCTGGGTCTATTCCCCCGAGTCTGCTAGGCCTTGGTTACCTATTACATGAGTGATGCGCTACCATCATTGAGGGGATGCGTCCGATTGTGCCGCGAATCGCCCTGCTAGCGGCGCTCAGCCTGCTCCTATCGCTCACGCTCGGCATCCGGCAGGGCTCGAGCGTGCGGGCCAACGGCGGTGGGGACGATGCTCCGACCTTCCGAATGGATCCCGCCCACTCCGGCGCCCAGCCCGCCGACTCCCTGCGTCCCCCGCTTAGGAAAGCCTGGGCGGTCGACCTCGGCGGCCCCGTCTACTTTCCCCTGATCGTCGACGGCACGGTCTACGTCGTCGCCGGCAACATGGCGAACGGCAGTTACGCGAACTACGGCTCCCGCCTCTACGCGCTCAGCCTGGCGGACGGCCACGTCATCTGGGGGCCGAAGGACGCGGATCCGCACGGGACCTATTACTTCTCGGGGCTGACGTACGACGCCGGCCGGCTTTTCGTCGCCTCGGGCAGCGGCGGGCTGCGCGCCATCGACCCGAAAACGGGAGCCGACCTCTGGCCGCAACCGGCGCCGGTCCCGGGCCTGGGGATCGATGCGCAACCGACGGCCGTCAACGGCGTCGTTTACGTCACCGCCGAGGGCAACCAGTACTCGCCGCCGTACTACAGCGCGGACGACGCCAACGTCAGCGCCTTCCGCGAGTCAGACGGCCTGAGACTGTGGACCTCGGGCATCGACAGCGGGCTGTGGAGCGCGCCGGTCGTCACCGCCAACGGCGTGTACGTGACGGGCGGCGCCTGCGAGGACACCTGGGCCTTCAATCCCACCACCGGCGCACAGCTCTGGAAATACCAGACCGGATGCTATGGCGGCGGGGGCACCACGGCCGCGCTATGGCAGGGAAAGTTGTACGTTCGAGACAACGCGAATGCGGCGGGCACGATCCTCGATCCGGCGAACGGGACGGCGCTCGGACATTTCCCCAGCCGCATCCTGCCCGCCTTCAACGGCAGCACGGCCTTCCTGCTGGATCAAAACTCCAACAACAACACGCTGGTGGCGTGGGACGTGAACACCCGCACGCCTCGGTGGACTGTCGCCCCACCCGCGGGGGATCTGTTTGCCGTCGCCCCCGTTTATGTCAATGGGTTCGTCTTTGAGGCGACCCGCAACGGCAGCCTGGTAGCGATCAATGCTTCACTCGGATCGCTGGTCTGGTCCGGCGACGTCGGGACGGCGATCACGGGCACCAGCAACGAGAACAACCCCGACGAGTCGACCGGCATAAGCATCGGCGAGGGAACACTCCTGCTCCCGGTGAACACCGCTCTCGTCGCCTACACGAGTGCAAGCGCCCGGGAGCTATCGCCGGCGCCCGGGTCTTCATCGACCGCTCACTTCCGTGGCCGGTCAACCCCGCCGCCGCCGCGCTTCCGCCAGCGGATCAGATAGGGATCGGTGCGCCGCGCGCGATCCCACGAGGATGCGGCGGCGACGGACTGGGAAGCGGTGGCGGCGCGCCCCTGACGGCTGGGAACGGCTTGCCTGACCCTCCTGCAGCTCCCGATCGGGACGCCATGTAGGTGAAGCGATCGGCGCTCCCGGTGGGGCTGGTGCCCTGGACCGTTACCGTGATATCAACCGTCCCCGCTTTGTGACCGGGGGCTGAGGCGGTGATCTGCGTATCCGAATCAACGTGGAAGCTGAAGGCCGGTGTCGTCCCGAACTCGACATCGATGGCTTTAGTGAAGCCGGTGCCGGTGATCACTACTGTGCTACCGGGGTTCCCGCTCGAGGGGGCGACGTTCGTTACGGCGGGCGGCGAGCAGTAGTTCTCCGTCAGCGTCTGCGCGTACCCATTCACCACGGAAAAGCCGGCCGCCCAGAGATCGCTTGCCGAGATGGCAGTAATGGAAGTGAGCGCATCGCTCGTGCCCACATTCGGCGACGGCAACTGCGTCCAAGTTGCGCCGTCCCATCGCTCGACAAGGGTGTGGTCGGTCACAACGAACGTTCCGGGGTTGGGTCCGGGACTAAAGGAGCCGGAAGCGCCGACCGCATAGATGTTGTTGCCGGCGAGATAGCCGAGCCCAAAGAGGTTGGCAGTTTGTTCAGGGGTCGCGCCCGGCACGTCGGTCCATGTGTTCGTGACGCTGGTCCAATGCTCGGTCAGGACGTAATCTTCTTTGCTCCCATACGTCTGGTTCTGGCCGCCTACCGCCCACAGATCGGTGGCAGTGCCCTGGACGTCGATCAAGAAGTCTCCGTTGTAATGCACCGGTGCTGTGACCTGGCTCCAGCTAATTCCGTTCCAGTGCTCGATGAAGGCCATATCAACCGACGACGGTGAACTGCCCGTGTAGTCCTGGCCGTCGCCCACCGCCCATGCGTTCGTCGGACTGAGGACAGTCACCGCATTGAGTCCCATGAGGTCGATACCCGGTCCCGCGATTGGCGCGACGACGGCCGCCGTTTGCACCGTCGACCAATTGCTCCCGTCCCAATGCATCGCGAGAGCATGGCCTTTAGGCCCGGAGGGCTGCACCGGAAAGTCTTCGGATATGCCGACCGTCCAGACATCGCTCGCGGCGTCGGCGCTAACGCCGTACAGTGGCGCCAGGGCGTTGGGCACATTTGGCGTCGGGATGACCGTCCAGCCGTTGCCATTCCAGTGCTCGGTCAGGGGCTGCGCGTAGCTGCTGGCGCCGCCCGGCCTCCAGAAGCCGACGGCCCAGACGTCACCTGGGCCGATGGCGGTGACCGCCGTGAGAAGGTTGTTCCCGGGTCCGACGTTCGGCGTCATGA
>JALYYE010000270.1 GCA_030946735.1 Candidatus Dormiibacterota bacterium | reverse complement strand
GCCGCGCGGTCAGCAGGCCGGCCGCGGACGGCTCGGCGACGATCGCGAGGCGAGTGGCAAAGGAAGCCCAGCCCGCGAACGCCTGCCGCGTGCCCGCGGAGAGGTCGCCGACGACCGACCAGCCTGGCCGATGGAATGATTCGATGACGTGCCGGAAGGCCACGGTTGACCCGGGACGCACCCGCTGCGGCATCTTGCCCAGCTGCAGGAAGCGAATGCCGTCTGGTCCGGCGACAGCATAGCGGTCGACCAACTCCTCGGCGCTGACATCCTCCTTCAATACCCAGCCGGAACCTTCGCGGCGTTCGGCGAGCCCTTCGGGCAGTCCTGCCTCGGGAATCTGGCCTAATCCAACAGAAAATGCCAGGCCTGGCAGCGGATCCACGTCGAGCGCCAGGACATGTCCGTGGTCCCGCGCCAGGATGCGGGCGACGGTTCCTGCGACCGTCGACTTGCCGCTGCCACCTTTGCCGATAAATGCGAGACGCATATAGGACCACTAAGATTAGGCGAGCCACTTATGTGCATGGGGATCGTCGGTCGAGTGGTCGGCATGCTGGAACCCGCGCAGCACGTCGCCGAAGTCGAGGTTGACGGCCGTCGCCGGCGCATTAACTCGGCCCTGGTCGACGGCGGCGGTCTGCCGGCGGGTACCTACGTCCTGATCAACATGGGCATGGCGATGGAGGTGCTCGAGGAGCACGATGCCCTCGAACATATCAAGTGGGTGAAGGAGCTCGAGGACGCGTGAAGCCGGAGGAGCGGTCGACCCAGCCCGAGACGCGGCCCGACGGCGGCCAACCCAAGAACTTTCTGCGACCCTGCCTGCTGCTGCTTCTCAAGGAAGCGCCGGCCCACGGCTACGACCTGCTCGAGAAGCTAACCGGCTTTGGGCTGCCACGCGATCCTGGGGGCCTCTACCGGACGCTTCGCGCGCTGGAACACGAAGGCCTGGTCCGCTCCCGTTGGGAAGCCGCGGTCCATGGGCGCGACCGCCGAGCCTACCAGCTGACCCGTCAGGGCGAGGAATGGCTGCATTCATGGGCAGCCGCCCTGGAAGATAGCCGCGACCTTATCGATCGGTACCTGGACCGTTACCGCACGGCGGTGCGACCAGCCATGGCCCGGCGATGAAGATCGCGGTCATCGGGAAGGGCGGCTCGGGAAAGACAACCATCTCGGCCACGCTCAGCCGTCTGCTGGCCCGTCGTGGCCTGGCGGTCGTGGCGATCGACGGCGATCCAAACCCCAACCTGGCGATCGCGCTCGGGGTGTCGGCTCAGCAGGCCGATCGCCTGCGACCCCTCCCGAACGATTTACTCAGGCACGTCTCGGACGATGAGGGTGCGATAAGCCTCACGCTCACCCGTACCAAGAACGAGCTCGAGACCGAATGCGGAGCCGAGGCCCCGGACGGCGTCACACTGCTGCTGGGAGGGCAGGTCGAGATGGCCGGCCGAGGGTGCCTGTGCAGTAAGCACGCGACGGTTCGCGGCCTCATGGGCGAGCTGGTGCTGGAGAAGCGTGATGTCATCGTGCTCGATATGGAGGCCTCGATCGAGCATTTGAGCCGAGGCACGATCGCCCATGCCGAGCGGTTGTTGATCGTCGTCGAACCCTATTATCGGGCACTCGAAACCGCCGGCAGGATCGCGCGGCTGGCGCCCCAGCTTGGCATCCCCGATGTCATGGCCATCGGCAACAAGGTGCGCGGCGGCGAGGACGAAGCCGCGATTCGCACTTACTGCGCGCAGCACAATCTGCAGATCGGCGCCATGGTGCCCTACGACGATCGAGTCGGCGAGGCGGACCGGCGCGGCATGGCGCTGCTGGACTATGCGCCCGATTCCCGCGCGGTGGAGGCGATCCTGGGGCTGTCCAGCCGGCTTGCCGGGGTCACGTCCAACTGACGCCCATTGAAGAGACCAGGGCCTTGACCTCCGCCATGGCGGCCTCGACGGCATTCTGGACTTCTGGAGAAAGCCCTTCTCCGTAACCTTCGGCATCCACGGGCTGACACCCGATCAGCCAGGTGGCGGCCGGAAGAATCGCCAACCCACGGGCGAGCATGAAGGCCCGGGAAGGCGTGGCATAGTGCATGTCCGCGAGCTGGTCGTGGCGCTCGCTGAGGGAAAGGGTCGCCAGGTCCGTGACCTCGGGTTGAATCACGACAATGGTTCCGGGATGGCGACCTAGGTCGACGGCATCGAGAACGACGAGGCCGTCCGTCGGGTCGAAAAGCGCCTGGACCATGTGGATGCCGCCGATCCCGACCTCCATCACCGTCACCCCATCGGGGATCGGCCCGTCCAGGAGTCGCTGCGCCACGATGACCCCGAAGCCGTCGTCGCGGCGGAGCAGGTTGCCCATGCCGGCGATCAGGATGCGCATGGCCATACGATAAAGCCGTGATCCAGACGCTCGAGGAGCGCCTGGCGCGCTATCCGGTCGAACGCTACCCGGTTCAGCACGCAACCGCCCAGTTCCACCT
>JALYYE010000258.1 GCA_030946735.1 Candidatus Dormiibacterota bacterium | reverse complement strand
AGCACCCCGCACGAGCGGGGGCACGCGGCCGTCTCGAAGAAGCGATAGGCACCAGCGGACCGACTCCACCTTCGGGCGGGCCTACGGCGGACCCGCGCCCACCGGCGCCGCGGGCCCGCGCGTCCGCAGCCAGGCCAGCCGGGTGGCGGCCCAACTGGCTTCAGCAGCGGGTCGAGTGGCTCAAGGTCCGCCGCCACTGGATGCTGGTCGTCGGGATCGTCCTCGCCCTGATCCTGTTGCTGGTCCTGGGCACCTTCGCCTATGCCTATGCCACGCTGCCCGATCCGAGCCGCCTGGACCTGGCCGGCGGCGACGTGAAGATCAACGACCGCAACGGGGCCTTGATCGAACAGCGTAATGCCGAGGGCGTTCGCGTCATCCCCAAGGGTTTGGGGGACATCAGTCCAAATCTCCAAAACGCCACGATTGCCGTCGAGGACAAACACTTCTACCAGCACGGCGGCGTCGACTGGGGTCGTGTCATCAAGGCCGGCGTCGTCGACGTCATCGCCCGCCATCCCCAGCAGGGGGCCAGCACGATTACCGAGCAGCTAGCCAAGATCGCCATCCTGCAATCCCCCAAGAAAACGATCCTGCGCAAGCTACGCGAAGCCATGGTGGCGACCGCCCTGGAATCGAAGTACAAGAAGGAAGAGATCCTGAGGCTGTACTTGAACAGCATTTATTACGGTCATCACGCCACGGGCGTTGAGGCAGCCTCCCAGGTGTACTTCGGGAAGCCGGCCAAGGACCTGACCCTCGGTGAGGCCGCGCTGCTCGCCGGCCTGCCGAACGGTCCCACCTATTTCGATCCCGCGCTGCATAAGGACCGGGCAGTCGCCCGGCAAGCGATCGTGCTGGACGCCATGGTGAACAGCGGCGCGATTACCAGCTCTCAAGCGGAGCAGGCGAAGAACGAGCCGCTCAAGCTCGTCTTCAAGGAGAACCGGAGCAGCCTGGCACCGCATTTCGTCGACTACGTCTTCGAGCAACTGGAAAGCAATTACGGGCCTTCCGCCGTCAACAAGGGCGGCTTCTCCGTCAAAACCACGCTCGACCTCAACCTGCAGAAGGCCGCCGAGCAGGCGGTGGCCGTCGGCCAGCAAAAGTTGGGGCCGCTGGGCGCCGACAACGGTGACTTCATCGCGATGGACCCCAAGACCGGCAGCATCCTGGCAATGGTCGGCTCGGCTGATTACCTCAACAACGACATCAAGGGCCAGTTCAATGTCGTGACGGCCCTAAGGCAGCCGGGCTCATCCTTCAAGCCATACGCCTACGAGCAGGCATTCAAGTCGCACAAACTGACCATGGGCAACATGCTCGACGATACCTCCCGGCACTTCGCCGGCGGCCAGTTTCATGACTTCGACTTCCGCGACATGGGCATGATCACGGCGCGCAAGGCGCTGGTCCTGTCACGGAACATCCCGGCCCTTCAGGCGATGCAGGCGGCCGGCGTCGACAATGTCGTCAACCTCGCCCACGAGATGGGGATCACCAACTCGCTCAAGAGTGAGGTCACGACGGCGATCGGGTCCAGCGAGGTCCGGCTGGTAGAGCACGCCGTGGGCTACGGCGTCTTTGCGAACGGTGGCACCCGCCACGATCCAGTGTCCTTTACCGAAGTCATCGACAAAGACGGCAACCTGCTGGACAAACCGACCGCGGGCGGGGGCAAGCAAGTCCTCAACGCCCAGGAGGCGTACCTGATCACTTACATCCTCAAGGACTACTCGAGCCAGTGGAACCTTGGCTGGAACAAGCCCTTCGCCGGGAAGTCGGGGACGACCAACAACTACCGCGACGCCTGGATGATGGCCTACAGTCCCAACCTGGTGATCGGCGCCTGGGTTGGACACACGGGGCCGGGCAACCAGGACATGAACGGCGTCTTCGGCAGCATGGTTGGAAGCTCCGTGCTCAAGGACTTCATCAACAATGGCCTGACCCAGGCACGTTTCAGCGTTGAGACGTTCCAGCGCCCTGGCGGACTGATCGACGGACCTCCGTGCGCGAACAACGCCAACGTTTCGCCAACATCCTCGCCGTCCCCGTCAGCGGCTGGGGGCTCCAGCACCAGTTCCGAGAAGGAGCTTTACCTCCCGGGCACCGAGTGCAAGGCGGCGCCGACACCTTCGCCCTCCCCCTCCCCCAGCCCAACACCGTCGCCCAGCGACCTGCTCTCGCCCGTCCCGTCCGTCGTCCC
>JALYYE010000145.1 GCA_030946735.1 Candidatus Dormiibacterota bacterium | reverse complement strand
CGTGAGACCGGATGGTATTCCGATCCCGAGTCCAGTGTGGTTTCACTGGGACGGCCACAGCTTTCTGATCTACAGCCAGCCTGACACGCCCAAGCTTCGCGACATCAGCTCCAATCCCCAAGCCGCGGGCTGCTACGCGCTCCAGGTTGACGGGCCCTCGTGCGAGGAAGTCATCACCCTGACCGCCGCCTGACCGCTCGAACCTGAACGGGGGGAAGCCGGGCCTCCCCATCTAAAATGCCTCTGGTGCGATTTCGGCAGCTCGCCGCCATCGAGCTGGTTCTGGCCTGCGCCGCCTGCGCGACGGCACCGTCCTCTGCGGGAGTCGCAAGCATCAAGGTCGGCGCGCTGTTCCCTCTGACCGGGGCGCAAGCTCCGCTCGCCAAGCAGGAGTACGCCGGCGTCCAGATCGCCCGGGACCTCGTCAACGCCGACGGCGGGGTCGCCGGGGCGCCGGTCGCGCTGATCACGAGAGAGGTGACCTCTGAGGCCGACGCGGCCGGCCGGGTGAAGGATCTCAAGGCTCAGGGTGTCCAGGCGATCCTGGGGTCCTATTCGAGCAGCCTGTCGATGCCCGTGAGTGCCGAGGCCCAATCGCGCGGGCTGCTCTACTGGGAAGCCGGCGCGGTAGCGGATCAACTGACGGGCCGCGGTTATCCCCTTGTCTTCCGCGTGGGTGCGACCGGCCAGAACCTCGGCACCTTATCCAGCCACTTCGCGGCGACCGTGCTGGCCCCCGCGCTCAACAAGTCCGCCTGGAGCCTGCGGATGGCGATCGTCCACAACCTGGACGGGTACCCGACCTCGGTGGCGTCGGCGGTGAGGAAGCAGGCCGCTCTCGAGGGGATCCAGGTGGTCGCCAACATCGTCTACGACGCCCACGCACCCGATTGGCCCACCGTCCTCACTCAGGTCCGCGACGCGAAGCCCGACATCCTGGTTCTCGCCTCCTACATTGCCGACGGCGTCGACTTTCGACGCGCGATGTTGAAAAGCGGCCTGCACGTGGACGCCTTCATCGGCTCGACCATGGCGCAATGCGTCCCGGACTTTGGTGCGATGCTGGGCGCCGACGCCATCGGCGTCTTTGCCGCCGACCGTCCACCTCAGGGCTTCAACCCGAGCGCCTTGACCCAGACCGGGCTGGGGATCTACACACGCTTCGCGACTGCCTATCGCCGCGAGTTCGGGAGTGACCCCACCGAGGAGTCGCTGGCGGGCTTCAGCGCGGCCTGGACGCTCTTTCATTACGTGATGCCGCGTGCGCACGATCTGGGGGCCAACGGGATGGCGGTGGCCGCGCGCAGCCTCGACCTGCCGGAGGGCACGCTCGCAAATGGCGCCGGCGTCAAGTTTGCGCAGACCCCGCAAGCCATGGGTCAGAACACCAGGGCGGCGAGCGTCATCTGGCAGTGGCAGGGGGTCCGCCACAGCGTCACCGTCTACCCGCCGGTCTTCGCGACGGGTGCGCCAGGCTACATCCCGCTACCGCGGTGATCCAGGTCCGACGCGCGGCGCCGCGGCGAGCGGTGCGGGTCACCGCCATGATTCTCGTGGCCGCGCTGCTGCGAGCGCTGCTGCTACCGCTCGGTGACCTCTTCAGCACCCTGGTATTCGCGGGCTGCCTCCTCGCGATTACCTGGGTAGAGCGCCTATCAGCGATCGAGTCGCGATGGAGGAAGGGGAGGGCCGTCGTTGCGGGCCTGATGGTCGGGGCGATCTTACTGGCGCCGGTCGTGAGCGGCCCGCTCAGTGGACGGCCCCTCGATGCGTTCTTGCCCTGGGCGGCCATCGCGGCCCTGGTCGCGACACTCGAGGAAACCGCGATCCGCGGCGTGCTCTATCGCGGGTGGGCGGGCGAAGCCGGAACGGTCGCGGCCATCGTCCTGGGTGCGGCCGTCTTCGCTCTGATTCACTTGCCGCGCTATGGACTTGGGGCCATGCCGCTCGACGCGACCGTCGGACTGGCGCTGGGCGGACTGCGCGCTCTGACCGGGCGGGTATTGCCCTGCGCCGTCGCGCACACGGTCGCAGACTGGGGCGCCTGGTTCTGGGCATGACCGGGCGCCGTGTCGGGCTCCTCGCTCTTACCGTCGGACTGATCGCGGCCGCCCTACTCCACGGCCGGCTTGCCGCGCCGCCCGTCTACGACGGCATCGCCGTGCCTCCCGAGCCGTACCGCTGGGTGTCGCCGCCACCCAACCTTGCGTCGGGGAACAAGACCCCGGTACCTGGTGAGGCGACGCTACCCGTACTCAACGGTCAAGTCGCCGGCGGCGGCGCGCAGACCGGCGACAACCAGGTCGTCATCTATTTCGGTCCGGGCGCCTTCAAGGCGACGGCCGGTGCGACAAGCGTGAAGTGCGCCATCGCGCCGGATCCGAATCCGCCCGCGGCGCTGGCAGGCGTCGAGATCAGGGGGAACGTCTACCGGGTCGGGTGCGTCGGCGAGCCCGGGGGAGGGCCGTTGACGGTCGTGTCGAGCTATCACCTGACGATGCGCTTCCCGCCAGGGGCCTTCAAGGAGATCCAGTTCAATGATGGCAATGGCTGGCGCCCGCTGCCGACCCAGACCGCGCCGGGCGGCGACCCCTACGCCAGCGTCAACGCCCCCGGCTTCGGCGAGTACGCGGCGACCGCACCGACCGGCGCGCAGGCCCCGAGCGTCTTCAGCGACCTCGGCCGCTATCTCGAGTTCTACGGCATCCTGGCGTTCGTGATCCTCTTCGGCGCGATCGCCGTCTTTCAGGAGATTCGACGCCGCCGTCATCGGGCGCCCGCGCGGCCCAAGAAGAGAAGCTAGCAGCGCGCCTTCGTTATCGTGTGGGTTGTGACTCTCTTTCCGCTGCACGCCTTCGGAGCTCGCTACGACCTGCCGGCGCCCCTTTACCTGTTCTTGATCGGGGCCGGCGCGGTGGTCTTCGTCTCGTTCCTGCTGGTGCTGCGGCGGCCGGTGACCCGGCACCACGTTGTGGGCGACGATGTTCCAGCGGTGCCGCAGCTGCCCAGCTGGCCGGGCTGGCTGATGGTCGGGGTGGCCGTCGCCATGATCCTGGGCGGCCTGATCGGCACCGAGAGCACGCCCGACAACATCGTCGTCACCGCCTTCTGGCTCGTCTTCTGGATCGCGCTGCCGATCAGCATCGCCGTGGTTGGCAACTACTGGCCCTATGTCAGCCCCCTCAGCGTTGTTGCCCGGTTGCTCGGGCCGACCGGACGGCTCGACTGGCCCACGTCCTGGGGGTATTGGCCAGCGACCATCCTGTTCTTCTTGTTTGCGTGCGGCGAGCTTGTCTTCAATGCGGTGACCACCACGCCGGCAGGAACCGCCCAGGTGATGCTGGCCTACGGGCTCGTGAATATTGTGATGGCGTACCTGTTCGGCGCCGAGACCTGGCTGCGTCGCGGCGAGGTCTTCTCGGTGCTCTTTGCCACGTGGGGCCGGCTCGGCTACTTCCGATTCGGCGCCCCCGGCGCCCGTGGATTCTTCGGCGGCCTCCATCGACCCTTCGAGGCGTCGGTCAGCCGGCTCACGTTCGTGCTGATGCTGCTGGTCTCCGTCAGCTTCGACGGACTCCTCGCCACCCCAGCATGGAAGAACATCGTGTCGCAATTGCCCGCATCGCTTCGCCCGGGAGCGTCGGCGTACACCGTCCTGCTGCTGGTCGTCTTCGTCGGGCTGGTCGGCGTCATCTGGGGACTCTTCGCGGGCTTCGCCGCCGCTGTGCGCGGGGTGGGCCATCTCGACGAGCCGCTGATCAATGTCATCGCGGGATTGCTCCCGTCGCTGGTCCCGATCGCCTTCGGATACCTGCTCGCGCATAACTTCGATTACCTCGCCATCAACGGGCAGCTGCTCATCCATCAGGCCTCAGACCCATTTGGCAACGGTCTCAACATCTTCGGGACGGTCAATTACGAGGCGAACCGCAACCTGGTTCCGACCGCCGTCGTGTGGTACTTGGAGATCGTGCTGATCATCGCCGTACACATCGCCGCCGTGGTGCTGGCTCACGGGTACCTGGGGCGGGTGGCCCGCACGGAAAGTCAGGGCCGGCGCGCGGAGTGGCCGTGGATCGCGGCCATGGTCGGCTATACCATGACGAGTCTCTGGTTGCTCGCCCAGCCGATCGTCCAAGACGGAATCCAGGGCTGAAACGATGGCGCCCCTTCATGCGAGCCTGAGCCTCTGGACGTGGCACTGGGACCCCACGGTGGTGACGGGCACGCTGGCACTGGCTGGCGGGTATGCCTGGCTGATCCGGGGCCGACGGCGGGTGTCCTCGTGGTCGCCGCTCGCTCGGGTCTACTTCGCGGGCGGCCTGTTGATGCTGTTCCTCGCGCTCGAGTCGCCCATCGACGTTGGCGGCGACCGATACCTGTTCAGCTTCCACATGCTGCAACACGTTTTGCTGGCCATGATCGTGCCGCCGCTCCTCTTGCTCGGCCTGCCAGAAGAGTGGCGGGCCTTTCAGCGC
>JALYYE010000135.1 GCA_030946735.1 Candidatus Dormiibacterota bacterium | reverse complement strand
CGAGTTTGCCTTGATGCGCTCACGGCGGTCCTTACCGGCGCTCATGTGCGGGCCAGCTACCCAATCGAAAACGCGGACCGCTCGGTCGGCGCGCGCCTGGGTGGCGCGCTGGCAAGGGAATGCGGGGCGTCGCCACCGGCCGGGTCGGCTTCCTTCACGTTTACCGGGTCGGCCGGCCAGAGCTTCGGGGCATTCCTCACCGACGGCATCGAGTTCGTTCTGGTCGGTGAGGCGAACGACTACGTGGGGAAGGGGATGGGCGGTGGTCGGATCATCCTGCGGCCCCCCGCCAACGATGCCGGCGATCCCCACTTGCTCGGGAACACGGTCCTCTACGGGGCGACCGGTGGCGAGCTGTTCTGTGCCGGCAAAGCGGGTGAGCGCTTCGCCGTCCGCAACAGCGGCGCCTCGGCGGTGGTGGAGGGCGTGGGGGAGCACGCGGCGGAGTACATGACCGGCGGCACGCTGGTCGTGCTCGGCCCGGTGGGGCACAACCTCGGTGCCGGAATGACCGGCGGTGAAGTCTTCGTCTATGACGATGGGATCGGGCTGCCGGCGATGGTAAACCCGGAACTGGTCGACGTGCACCGGCTCAGCGGTGAGCACCAGCTGCTGGCGGAGCAGGGACTGCGGCTGCGTGGGCTGATCGAACAGCATGCCGAGTACACGGACTCGCCGGCGGCGCGGGCCATCCTCGATGACTGGCACGCGGCGCTGCACCGGTTCTGGCGGGTTGCACCGAGGGCCGATGTCGCCCGCATCGAAAACGCGCACGAGGGGACAGTCGCCTCTCGAGGCTAAGCGCTGACCTCTCGGGGGCGGGGAATTTTGTTCAGGCAGCCGTGAAGGGATCGGGTGCGTCTCCCTGGCTCGGCTCCGCGACGGGGAGGGTCCTGCCGGATTCAGACCGTTGATTCGTCTGATGGTGGGCGGCATCATGCGCCTCCATCACTCGAGCCCACGCCGCGTCGTCGGGCGCGACACGTTCTCCTGGCGGCCAGTCCGTTCTTAGCGATCTCGCGACGCGCAGCTGTTCGGCGAATTGGCGAGCGGCCTGAACAGGATCTTCCGCGTCTGCCACCCTCGCCAGCCCCGGTGGGCGAGGCGGTACGGCGAGTACCTCACCCTCAGCCGTTCGCACAAGCTGCCAACCGCCCTCGTGCGCCATCCAATGGTGCCGGTGGCAGAGCAGGATCATGTTCGCGAGGTCGGTCTCGCCGCCGTCTGTCCAGTGGACGACGTGGTGGGCATCGCTCCACGATGCCGGCCGATCACAGCGCGGCCATTTGCAATGACCATCGCGGGCGTTGAGAGCCCGACGCATTGCCCCGGCAACCACGCGGCGCGCGCGCCCAACGTCGATGACGACTGACTCCGGGGCCAGGACAACGCGCGTGATGGTGCCATCGCACGCGAGACGTTGAACGGTCGCCGCCGAAACGGGTAGCGAGTATTCCATGTCGCCGGCGGGCGATCCGGCCACGGCGCGAAGGGTATCGAGCGAGGCCGTGACCTGCAGATGAGGACGCTGCGGCAACACGCCAAGGTCCTGGACGTGGCTGCAGACCTCAACGAACGCATCCGCGTTGCGGTGTTCCCGGCCGCGTTCATCGTGGTCGCCCTGCGGTTGGGCCAAGGGCTCGAGCGCGCTTCGGACCACAGCGCCGCCAACTGAGTCAATCCAGCCCTCGAGGGCGAGGGAGCCGTCTTCGTAGATGCTCATCTTCAAAGTGCGCGCCTCGGTCGCGCGGCTCTGCTCGGCGGCAAATGCCTCGGGGTCGGTGGCGTGGCGCATGTGATGACAGAAGTACCAGAGACGGCCAACGCTGTACTCGCGGGCTTTGTCGAGTAAGCCGCCCTCCTCGAACGGCGCGGCAGTGGACGATCCCTGTACGGACTGCGCGGTTCGGGCCATCAGCGTCAAGTGGGCGTAACCAATCTCCGCACTCTCGACCGCCTCGATGCTGCGTGGGAGGTCATCGCGGTGCTCGCCGACCGCCAAACTGTTCCAGACTGCCCCGGTCGACATCCGGCACTGATGACGAATCCAATCGATGGGGCTTACCGACCCCTGTTCGTCGTATTCCTCCGTCTTGCTGAACGCGGCCGCAACCTCCGAGAACTCCAACTCGAGGAGGTCCGCAGCGTGGCGGATGCCTTTCAGGTCAGCGGCGAGCTCCTGGGGCTGCCGATTCGTCTTCGGGCGCTGCCGGAAGCGATCGACGGCCCGGAGCAATTCCGCCAGATAGGTGCCCGCCTCTACGATGGGCTCGGTCTCTAACACAATTGTGTGTTAGTTTAGCGAACATACGTTCGTTTTGTCAACTCGCAGAGGTTCGAAATTGTGCGCCTCGCCGGTCAGCTGCCTCATGTAGGCTGCCCTTAGGAGCGGTTTCGTGTCCGTTCCCGATGAGGAGGAAGGGATGAACCAGCTCGCCGACAAACGCGCGATCGTCGTTGGGGCCAGCCGCGGACTCGGCAGGGGTGTGACGGAGGCCTTCCTCGCCGAGGGGGCGTCCGTAATCGCCGTGGCGCGTAACCCAAGCCCACTCACCGAACTCGCGGCTCGCGATAAGCACCTGCAACTCGAAGCCGCCGATGCCAGCGATCCGGTCGTGGCCGCAAAGCTGCTCCGGCAGTACAGTCCCGACATCGTGGCACTGGTTGCCGGCGTGGCGCCATCGCTGCGTCCTCTCCAGCAGCACACGTGGGAGTCGTTCTCGAAAAATTGGAATATCGATGTCCAGATGACGTTTCATTGGCTCCGTGAGGCGCTCCTGCTTCCCCTCCGGCCCGGTAGCCGGGTCATCGTGATGAGCAGCGGTGCCGCGATCATGGGATCACCCCTGAGCGGTGGATATGCGGGGGCGAAGGCGACACAGCGCTTCATGGCCGACTACGCAACACAGGAAGCGCGGCGCGGTGACCTGCAGATCGCTGTCAGCGCGGTATTGCCGAAGCTGACGCCTCTGACTGACCTGGGTAAAGCGGCGGCCAGAGCCTACGCAGCCCGGATGGGCATAAGCGAAGACGAGTACGAACACCAACTCGGCAAGCCGGTAGCACCGGAAATTGCCGGGAGAGCCTTCGTAAGCCTTGCCACCGGCAAGGAGGCAGGGGCCGCCTACATGCTGACCGGGGACGGGCTCCAGCCCCTGTCCGATCCTGCGCAGGCGCTGCGGCAGCCTTCGGCAGCGGCAGGCAGCGTGGAACGATGAAGACGGTCAGAGCGCTCTGATCTTGTGATCCAGCTTCGTACAATCCGACGATGAGTCCACTCCGTGGGTCGACGCTGGGCGTCGTAGGGGCCGGCGTCATGGCCGAGGCGATCATTGCCGGCGTCCTCGAGCGCAAGCTGGTGGCCGCCGGAAACATCGTCGCCAGCCACCCTCGAGCCGACCGGCGCCACGCGCTGGGCGAGAAATACGGCATCCACGTGACCGGCGAGAATGCCGAGGCCGCGCGCCGCGGTGATGTCGTGGTGCTCGGGATCAAGCCGCAGGTGATGCCCGGCGTTCTTGCCGAACTGCGCGGCAGCCTGGCGCCCGAGAAGCTGGTGATCTCGATCATCGCCGGGGCGACGACGGACACGCTGCGGAAAGGCCTCGACCACGGCGCGCTGGTCCGCGTCATGCCCAACACGCCGGCGCAGATCGGCGCAGGCGTCAACATCTGGTACGCCACGCCGGAGGCGACCGAGGCGCATCGCGAGCAGGCCCGCGCCTTGCTCGGCGCCCTTGGCCACGAGCTTCAGGTCGACGACGAGCGCTTCGTCGCAATGGCCACCGCGGTCAGCGGCACCGGCCCGACCTATGTCTTCCTGGTGATGGAGGCGTTGATCGATAGCGCCGTGCACCTCGGATTTCCACGCCACCTGGCGCACGACCTGGTGCTGGAAACGCTCAAAGGATCAGTCGCGTTCGCCGAGCGGACGCAGAAACATCCGGCGCAGCTGCGGGACATGGTGACGTCGCCCGGCGGAACGTCAGCCGCGGCGCTGCACGAGCTGGAGCGCGGCCGTCTGCGCACCGTGCTCGCGGATGCCGTGTGGGCGGCCTACCGCCGCACCATGTCGCTTTCTGAAAGTCTCAGCGCCGGAAAAGATCCCGAGCCGATGCCGCCGCGCAGCGATTCGTAACGACGGCTGACAAGCGTCAGGCCCAGGTTGGGTCGTCAGACTCCTTCACCAAACCGTCGGAGCCGAACACCAGGAACCGCTGAAAAGACTTGAGGAGCCAGCGGTCGTGCGTAACCGCGAGGATCGTTCCCTCATATTGCCAGAGCGCGTACTCCAGCGCATCAGCGGAGGCGACGTCGAGGTTATCGGTGGGCTCGTCAAGTACCAGCATCGTGGATCCGCGGACCTCCAACACGAGGATCTGCAGGCGCGCCTGCTGGCCGCCCGACAGTTTTTCGAACGGCACGTCAGCGGCGCCGTCGAGCTCATACCGGCGTAGCGTGCCCATGGCGGCGGTGCGGTCGAGTCCCTCCCGCGTCAGGACGGCGAGCGGCGCGGCGCGTGCGAGGTGGGGCGAGTCGTGGAGCTGTGAGAAATAGCCGACGTTGACGCGCGCGCCGAGCATCCAGTCGCCGGTGTGCTCGACCGGGTGGCCCGCGAGCAGCCGGACGAAATGGCTTTTGCCGGTGCCGTTTCTGCCGATCAGGCCGACGCGCTGACCAAAGAGGATCTCGGTGCTGAAGGGTTTTATCAGGCCCGGGAAGGCGAGCTGGTTGACGCGCAGCGCGATGGTGCCCGTGCGAGCGCCACCTAACCGGATCGTGACTCTCTGTTCGCGCGGCCGCTCGGCCAGCTCGGCCTTCTCGTCGAAGAGGCGAAGCCGGCTCTCGGCGGCTCGAACTTTCGGACCCCAGATATCCGACGTTTGTGCCCGGCGGCGGTACTCCTTGAGCGTGGCGATCAACGCCGAGCGTTGCTGCTGGTAGCGGCGGTGATCCTCCTCCAGGCCGGCGATTCGCGCCCTCCGAGCCTCCTCGTAGCTCGCGAATGAGGCGGGATGCGTCCAGCTACCGTGCGCCTCGAGGGTCACGATCTGCGTCGATGTGTTCCCGAGAAATTCGCGGTCATGGCTGATGTAGAGGATGGTCTTGCGGCTGGCGTTCATCGTTGACTCGAGCCATTCCTTGCCGGCGACATCGAGGAAGTTGTCGGGCTCATCCAGAAGCACGACGTCCGCGTCGGATCGAAAGAGCGCCTCGAGCAGGATGCGTTTTAACTCGCCGCCGGAAAACGTGTTCGCCACGCGCGC
>JALYYE010000117.1 GCA_030946735.1 Candidatus Dormiibacterota bacterium | reverse complement strand
AGTCGTTCGAGGTGTCGCTGGTGGAGCTGGTGGATGAGGGCGATGAGCCGGCCACCGGTCACTTCGAGGCGAGCCTTGCCCAGATGCAGGCGCTCGCCACCCACGCGGCCGCCCTCATTAGCGCCGGCCGCCCGCCCTGCCCGATGTGCGGCGGCCCCATCGACCACGATGGTGGGGTGTGCCCGCGCCTCAACGGGCACCACTAGGACATGGCGCACGCCGTGCGGTCCCCCGACGGCGAGGCCCGGCAGCGACTGCTGCGAGAGGGGCGGATCAAGGCGCGCGGGCTGATGCCCGACTGCTCCAACTACACCTACCTGGCTGAGGTCCGCGGGGCTGCAGGGGTGGAAACCCTGGGAATCTACAAGCCGGCACCGGGGGAAACGCCACTCGACGATTTCCCCGACGGCACTTTAGGAAAGCGCGAGGTGGCCGCCTACCTGGTCAGTGCGGCGCTCAACTGGGACGTTGTTCCGTTTACTGTCTATCGCGACGACGGCCCGCTGGGTCCCGGCTCCCTCCAGCAGTTCATCGTCGCCGATCTCCGGGAGCACTACTTCTCACTGATGCCGGCACGCGCCGGCGACTTCCGCAGGCTGTCCGCCTTCGACGTCATCGTCAACAACGCGGATCGGAAAAGCGGCCACTGCCTGCTCGACGATGAGGGCCATATCTGGGGCGTCGACAACGGCCTCACCTTTCATACGCTGCCCAAGCTGCGGACGGTGATCTGGGAATTTGCCGGCGAGGAAGTGGCCGAAAATCTCCGCCGCGATGCGCGACAGCTCGCGAGTGAGCTGACCGCCGGCGGTGGGTGGGTGCGCAAGCTGGAGCAGCTCATCACGGGCGCAGAGGTGCGCGCGCTGGCAAAGCGAGCTCGCCGCTTCGCTGACGAAGGGAGGTACCCCGAGCCCACCTCGCGCTGGGCTTACCCGTGGCCGCTGATCTGAAGCCTTACCGGAAGTAATGCAGCTGGCCGGTAGCCCCCAGATAGGCACCGAGGGCGGCGTTGCCGATGGAGAGCACCAGGCCGATGATGCAGAGGACAATCCCCGCGGTGGCCATGCCCTTCCGCGGCCCGTTCACGCTCTTGATGCCCAACACCAAACCGGTGATGGTGGTGGGCAAGCCGATGATCGGGAGGAACCAGGCAAGCAGGCCGAACAAGCCAAGGCATAGTGACCAGATTGCTTTCCCACCACCGGCCGGTGCGGGAGCGGAACCATAAGGGTTTGGGACCGGAGCCGGCTGAATCATGGGTGTCGCGTACAACGAGGGATAGGTGGCACTACCGCTGAGGACGCTGTAACGCTTCGGTGAGAACTAGATTGAGGCCAGGTTAGCGCCCGATCGGAACTGGACGGCGCGGACGGCTTGCTTCCGCCGGCAACTCCTCCTCGAGCCGCCACAGCCATGCCGGCGTCGCGGGCGGAAGGTCGCCAGTGGGCGTCTGCCAGTCGTCGCGATCGGGCGGCTCAGGCTGTGGCGTGAGCAGACGCCAGAGGAGCACGAGCGTCCCGGCGACGAGGGCGAACTTCGCGGTGCCGAACAGCAGCAGGCCGGCCAGCTGCTGGTCATCGATCGAGCGATAGGCGTAATAGAAGAGGTGGTGGGAGAGTGCCAGCGTGATGCCAGGGATTGTCGGCGGCACACCGGCGACCATGAGATATCCGATCTTCGCAATCGGGCTGAGCCCGCCCCGTCGAATGACCGGCCACCAGAAGAGGAAGGCCCCCACCATGAAGATCGCCTGCACCGCCTCGCGGAACCCCAGGTCTTTGCTGGCCAGGTCGACAATCGCCGGGAGCTGCGATCCAAACAGCACCAGGTTAAGCGCGACGATGCCGGCGACCGGGTGTATCCAGGAAGCGGCGCGGTCCGACAGTAGCGGACTGACGCCGTAGGCGAGCAGCGGGATCACCACCGCCAGCACGAGCATCTCCTCGAGCATGTGCCAGGTCAGGCGCGCCGCCGAAACCTGGCTCAGCGGCGCCAGCAGGGCGGCGAGCGATAGCAGTGACCCCGCGTAAAGCGCTGCGCGCTGACGTCGCGCCATGCCCTATTTTGGCGTAGTGGCCGGTGTCTGCGCATAGCGCGCATAGACCGAGTCCACGAATTCGACGAACCGGTCGGCCAGCGGTGCGCCGTCGAGTTCGAGCAGGTTTTCGGCATTGTCCTCGCCGGCATGCGACAGGTTGTAACTCCCCGTGAAGACGGTGTTGTCGACCACCGTGATTTTGGCGTGCATGAAGTCGTGGACACTGGTTG
>JALYYE010000110.1 GCA_030946735.1 Candidatus Dormiibacterota bacterium | reverse complement strand
GTCGTGAATGACACATCCGCGAGGGCGCCGAGCGGTGCCTGTAAGGCCGCGACGCCCAGTGCAAGCGTGGCCGCAAACAGAATCTTGGCTCGGATTTTCACCTTCAAAGGCGCATCACCTTATCGCGATCTGAGGGCCATGTCCAGACACGACCCCGCTAAGGGAAAGGGAGCGCCGCAGCGCTCCCTTTTTCGGGTCTCTGTTCTCCGCTACTGGATATAGGCGACCACGTCGACGATCACGTGAGTCGGGGTGGAACCGACATATATCGAGATTTTTCCGGCATTGGCGCCAACGCCGAAGCCGACGGTGAAGGCGTTCGCCCAGGCCCAGTTCGTGTTGTAGTTCATCGTCGAAGGGCTGGTATTTGGATCGTAGGCAGCTCCCGCTGGGATGACCGCGAGGAAGCCCTGGCCGGTGAACCCGGTGACGGTGACGTTGCCAACGATGCCGACGGCGTCGGCCGGAATCCCGTTGGTGCCAGGGAAGGGACCCCAGGTCGTCATGCTGTCCGCCGAGCGCGCACCCGTGGTGCCACCGGCGCCGGTGCGGGTATCGATGATGCGGACCGGCTGGAAGAAGCCGCCGGTGCCATCCGCCTTGTCGAGGCGAAGCGTGTTCTGCCGCTTCCACCCCGTCGGGGTCGACATCCAGACTTCACCGTTGCCCCCGCGCACCATCTCGCCGAAACCGGCGCCGGCCGCGAACGCCGGCTTGGCCGCTCCGACATCGGACCGAAGGATCTGGCTCAGGCGCCCCGACCCGACGGCGCTTTTCGCGCCGGTCGGTTGCGCACCGCCGAGCTGAATGTCAGGACCGGTGCTCGACCCGAAGATGCCTCCCACGCCGGCGCCACTCGCCGCCATGATGCCGGCGCCGGTACCGAGCCCGAAGGACTCGAGGCCACGCGAGTTGCCGGTGGTCACCGTCTGGCCGTTCGTCGCATCCGCCTTGAAGGCGTAGTTCGCCGCAGATGTCAGGACCACGCTTGTGTTGGCGCTCGCCGAGTTGGTCTGACCAAGAATCACGCTGCCCCCGTTCGCCGCCGCCGCCGGCAGCGCACCCAGGACCGAGGCCCCGGCCGCACCTGCGACGCCAGCGATCCCCAACCCCGCCAGGCGCAGCATGTCGCGCCGCGAATGCGGCTGATGGCCGTTGTCGTGGTCGTTGCCGTTGTCCTGACCCTCGAGCCGTTGCAGTCGCTGCTGCTGCTGCTCGACCAGCGCACGCAGGTGTGCGAGTTCCTCTTCTACCCCTGTACGCGTACTCATACTCGAACTCCTCCTCTTTCCTTACCGGCGCTGCGTGTCAAAGCTTCGGCGACTGGGCTGGCGCGTCTGTCGTAATCCCCAATTGGCGAGCCCTGGCAATGAGGTCTAACTTCGGGGACTGGCTCGGTTGGGGCACCTCTTTGAGCCCGTGCTGACGGGCGATGGCCGCCAGGTCGAGTCGTGGCGACTGGCTTGGTGGCGCCGCGAGACGGTTTCCCGACGCGGTTTCGGACATGCACAACCCTCCTCAGATCCGCTTGAGATTCGAGCGCGATGATACCGGTACCCGGGCAATAAGGCAACCAGGCGCGGTATTCGGCGGCGCAGGTTTGCCCGAAAGTGCAAATTACTTGCCACCCTGGCCTTCCCCCGCAAGCCGGGAGGGTACGTTCTTGCCGCTGCCAAGTGCGGCGATTGCCCGCGGTCCGCCAGGAAGGACAACGCGGAACTTGTTGAGGAAGGCCTCCCAGTCAGCGCGATCGAAGCCATAGATCAGGAGATCCCAGTAGTGACCGGCCACGTAGGCGTGGCGCCGCATGCGAACGTCGGGGGGCCGGTGGCGGCGGTCGAGCATGTGGGTCATCTCCCGGTTGAAGCTCAGGATCTCGAGATGCAGGATGTCCGCCCCGCGATCGAAGAGTGTCGGGATATAGAGGCCGCTTGCTTCCATGGCGAATCCGGGGCGGCTGCGCTCCAGGTCGGCGTAGATGATGTAGACGGCGACCCCGGGATAGCCGGCCATCTCGTCGTTCTCCAGCGTCCCGATGATCTGTCCCGATTTGTTCTCGCGGATCGCCATGCTCGGCCCGAACCGGCCCTTAAGTCGCCGGCGCACGTACGGGCCACCCATCTCGGGGACGAACTGCCGGCGCGCGTCGACCTCCGCCACCTCGGCGGCGTTCAGGTTCGAGATCGCCTCGAGCGTGACCCAGACGCCGGCGATGGTCGGCGGCACGTCGACTTGACCGGCGTCGATCACCTCAGAGCGCCAGCCGCGGATCGCGGGCCGTGCACCAACGGTCGAAGTCCTCGCGCAGCAGTCCGTAGACGGCGACATCGTAGCGTCGTGCCGCGATCGACTGGTGCTTCTTCATCACGCCTTCGCGTTGGAAGCCGGCCTGCTCGTACAGCTGGCCATAGGCTTCGGTTTCATCGAGCAGCGGAAATTGGACGTAGAGCCGCTCCAGGGGATAGGTCCAGAAGAGGTGCCGCGTGAACAACGCCAGCGGCATCATGGCGGCGGCCGGCTCGAGGAACATCGCCAGCAGGTAGGTGTTCAGGCTGACCAGGTTGGTCAACCCGGTGGCCAGGGCGCCAATGCGCTTCCCGCCCTGCTGGGCCACCATGAGCATCGACCAGGGTTGCTTCTCCAGTTGCTGCAAGAAGACGATCGCCTCCTCCTGCGCCGCGGGAAGGTCGACCAGCAAACGATTCGGTCCGATTTGATAGAGGTCCAACACGAAGGGCAGGTCCGCTGTCGCCATCCGATGGAGGGAAAAGCCATCCAGCTCGAGCAGCGAAGGTGCCGGTTGCGGCATGGCGGGGCCCCGTGAGGGGCCCCTCCCACTACCTACTGAAGGTATGCGACCACGTCCACGATGACGTGGGTCGGGATC
>JALYYE010000088.1 GCA_030946735.1 Candidatus Dormiibacterota bacterium | reverse complement strand
GGACCCTGGCCGAAGCACGGGCCACACCACGACTCGCGGATCTCGGCACCGACGGATCGGAGCACATTGGCGATCGAGTCGCCGCCGAGGCGCGGCTCCGGATTTTCGATGTCGCGCTTGACACCGCCGGACCCCGGAAAGATCACGAATGTCTTCGGCGCCTTCTCGAAGCCATGCTCGCGCCCGGCATGGATTACCAGTGCCGCCTCGAGCAGGTCGTCGTAGCCACCGTTGGTGCACGACCCGATGAAGGCTTTGTCGAAGGCCAGCTTTTCCAGAGCGACCTCGTCGGCGGGAAAGGCGTTGCCCGGGGCGAATGGCTTGGCGATGAAGGGCACCAATTCGGACAGGTCCAGCGTTTCATCGATGTCCCAGACCACCTGGTCGCCCGGCTCGAATCTCGGATACGGCAAATCGTTGATGCTTTTGCGTAGGTACCAGTCGAGCGTCGTCTCGTCCGGTGCGAAGATGCCATTCTGGGCCTCCGCCTCGGCCATCATGTTCGCGACCGTGTTGCGATACGGGATGGGTAGCTGGCGCTCGGCGTCGACGAACTCCACGCTCATCCCCTGTGCCTGGGCCTTGCCCCAGCGGCGGAGCAGCGCCAGTACCACATCCTTGCCGCTGACCCAGGGTCGCAGCCTTCCCGTGAAGACGACCCGCCGGCGCTTCGCCGGCGTGAAGTAGATGTACCCCGTCGACCAGCCGAAGCCGAGCTGCGTGCTGCCCACGCCGGTGCCGACGGCCCCGTACGCCCCGTAGGCACGACTGTGCGAGTCGGCTCCGGGAATGAACGAGCCCGGCACGACCAGCCCCTGCTCGGGGAAATAGAAGTGGAAGATTCCGTCGCCGGGCGTGGCGTAATAGGGCTTGCCGATCTGGTGCAGCTTCGCGAAGTCGCGCCCGATGCCGGTCTGCCTGTCGTCGGCATTACGGCCAGAGAAGACAAAATGATCGTTCGCGATGGCCGCCTGCCGGGGGAAGATCGCGTCGCCCGCCGTGATCTGGTTGAAGGTATGAATCGTAAACGGCGCCGTCCCATCGGAGGCCGGCAGGAGGTCGCACCAGACGCGCAGCGTCGCCCCCGGCCTCACTGCGGCATCTTTATCGACGCGATGTGCCCAGACGATCTGCTCCGTGCTGGACATCGTGCTGGCGGTCTTACGATCGGGCCACTCCACGGAAGGCACGCGTGCGAGCGATTCCGCGAACTCGCGCCGTCCCACCGCGATGATGCCGCCGGAGCGACGGATATTTTCTTCGATTGGCGTGAGCGGCACCGGGTCATAACTCCTGCCGCGCGTCTCGTTGGTCAGCCGGCGGCTTTTCGAGTCGAAGGTCAGCACGTCGCCCTCCTGAGCGTCTTCCGAGGCCGCTCGACTCTGGACGACGTGCAGGCCGAGGTTGAGCGCGTTGCGGCGGAAGATGTCACCGACGCCGTCGCCGCAGACGATCACGATCTCGAGGCCGGCCTCTTCCGCGATCGCCTTGAGGCCGGCCGGACTCATCTCGCGCGATGATCCAATGCCGAAGCGCTCGCCGGCGATGACGAACGTCTCGCCACGATGCACCCGCTGCCGGAAGTCGGGCATCAGGTAGCGGAAGGTGCCCACCTTCCAGCGCTCGTCGAGCCGATCGAGGCTTTCCGACACGCAGTCATCCGCAGGCGTGATCTGGTCCGTGTCGATGGCGTCGAGCTTCTTCCCCGGAACCTT
Source organism: Candidatus Dormiibacterota bacterium (assembly GCA_030946735.1). Lineage (GTDB taxonomy): Bacteria > Chloroflexota > Dormibacteria > CF-121 > CF-121 > CF-13. The sequence goes on along the minus strand of JALYYE010000088.1, from coordinate 5,921 downwards.
TGGGTCCCAGAAGATGAGCGCGCGACCTCGGACCGTATGGCCGCTGTCCTGCGACCGGTCGAGCTGCTTGGCCGACGGACTTACGGGTGCTGCGGCGCCCGGCTTACGACGAGGAGGCTGGATCGTGTTCAGGAGGGGCGAGATGAGCCAATTCTCTCAAGTCGTTCGAGGACGGCATTCGCGGCATCCGTCGTGTTCAGGACGCCGCCCAGGTCCCTCGTGGTCTGCCGGTCAGCCGCTGTCGCCATCACGGCCTTCTCGATCTGCAGCGCGCCGCCGTCATCGCCCAGGTGCCGGAGCATCATGGCACCGGCAAGGATGGCCCCCACCGGATTGGCTATGCCTTTGCCGGCATGCTTGGGTGCCGAGCCATGCACCGGTTCGAAGAGCCCGCGCCGGTTGTCCGGATTGATGTTCGCTGAGGGCGCCTGGCCCAAACCGCCGACCAGTTCGGAGGCGAGATCGCTGAGAATGTCGCCGAACATGTTGGAGGTGACGATGACATCGAACCGCGAGGGGTCCTTCACCAGTTGCATCGCGGCCGCGTCGACGAACAGGTGCTCCGACTCGATCTCCGGCGCGCTTTGCCGTTCCGCCGCAAAGACGCGCTGCCAGAGGTCGTGCGCGTGATAGAGCGCATTGCTCTTATCGACCATCGTGAGCCGGCCTCGATGGCCGGCCGCCCGGCGCTGCCTGGCCAGCGCGTACCCGTAATGAATGATGCGCTCGACCCCCTTGCGCGTGTTGACGTCCTCCTGGATCGCGATTTCATCGGGCGTTCCGCGCTTGAACTGGCCGCCGATTCCGACGTAGGCACCCTCGGTGTTTTCGCGCACGACGACCATATCGATGGACCCGGCGTCGCGTAGCGGCGTCAGCCCAGGCGCGAGCAGCCGTGAGGGCCGCAGGTTGACCCAGAGATCGAGCTCGAAGCGCAGCCTGAGCAGCAGCCCGGCCGCGTACTGCGGGTTCTGCACCCGCGGATCCCCAACCGCGCCCAGGTAAATGGCGTCCGCGGCTCGGAGCTCGCCAAAGACCGCGTCGGGCAGGATCTCACCGGTTCGCAGGTAACGTTCGGCGCCAAGGTCGTAGGTGGTCGCTTCGAGCCGGGTGCCGGTGGTCGTGGTGACGGCTTCCAGAACCCGGAGACCCTGGGCGATGACCTCCGGACCAATGCCATCGCCGGGAATGACGGCGATCCGAAACGACATCGGCTACAGCATAATCGGCCCCGATTTCGAGAAGGTTTTCCCGGGTTGGGGCCGTTGCCACTACATAGTGCTGACGGAAGAAAAGGCCCTGAGCGCGGCGCTGGGCAAGATGCGCCGCATGCGCCGGGTTCGCCGGCTTTCGGGACTTACTTACTGGGCGGCCTGGGGATTCGTGGGCGTGGTGTGCCTGCTGTTGCTCGCCGGCGGTATCGCCGGGCTCGCCTCCGGCTAAGAACCCTTCGACGTCTGGACCAGGCGGTCCAGGACCTGCCGCGCCCGGCCACTATCGAGCGATTCCTTGGCCACTGTCACCGCTTGCGGCCACTCCTCCGCGCGGCCGGCCGCCAGCACCGCCGCCGCGGCGTTGAGCAGCACGACATCCCGGCGCGGCCCGGTCTCACCGTCGAGCACGTGCCGCAGCAGGTTGGCGTTTTCGGGAGGCGTGCCGCCCCGGAGGTCCTCGCCGCTCGACCGGGGAAAGCCGAGCTCGCCAGGGTCGAGCTCGTAGTCCCTGACCTGGCCATCGCTCAGCTGAAAGACCCGCGAGAGCCCGGTGGTCGTCAGCTCGTCGAGACCGTCCTCGCCGTAAAACACCAGCGCCCGCTCGTGGCCCAGGTCCTTCAGCACCCGGATCATCAGCGGGGCGAGCGGCGCCGCTCCGACGCCCAGCGCCTGCCGGCGCACCCTGCCCGGATTTGCCAGCGGGCCAAGGACGTTGAAAACCGTCCTGACGCCGAGTTCCTTGCGGGCCGGTCCCGCATGGCGCATGGCTGGATGAAAGGTCGGAGCGAAGCAGAAGCCCATGCCGGCGACGTCGATGCATCGACGGACCCCGTTGGCGTCGAGCGTGATGTCGACCCCGAGCGCCTCGAGCACATCCGCGCTGCCGCACCGACTGGATGCCGCGCGGTTTCCGTGTTTCGCAACCGGGATCCCGGCGCCCGCGGCGACGAGGGCGGCCGCCGTGGAGATGTTAAAGGTCCCGGCCCGGTCGCCGCCGGTGCCACAGGTATCGATGGCCCCCGCCGGGAGCTCGAGGGGCGTCGCGTGTGCCCGCATGGACTCGACGAATCCGGTCATCTCCTCGACGGTCTCGCCTCTGGCTCGCAGAGCGACCAGGAGGCCGGCGAGCTGGCCCGTTGTCACCTCGCCCGCCATGACCTGGTCCATGACGTCGCGTGCCTGCTCGCGACTGAGCGCCGTCCCCTGGAGCAGGCGTTCGATCGCCTCCGCCGGCGTCACGGGCGCGGGTACTGGTAGGCCGCGGGTGTGGCCATCACGAGGAGGGCCAGCAGCATGCGGTAACAAGTCTGGAAGTCCGCGGTCTGATAGCGGACTGTCCGCCCACCCGCCCGCTCGACATCCGGAAGCTCGACACAGTTGTCGGCCATGTTGGCATTCATCCAGTCGATTTCGAGCGTGAACGGTCCCTTCGGCTGGTAAAGGGGCCGCCCGGCCTGTTCGGCGTAGGCGCGATAGGCGCCCTCCTCGATCCGGCGGCACGCCTCGAGCGGATGCAACGAGCGGGCCGCCTGCCGGCCGAGCGCCTCCTTGACGACGACGCCCTCGATGCCGGGTAGTTCCGCGCTGGCTTCCTCAATAGTGGCCCGGTCGCCCGTGATGAGGGCGGTACGGACCCCGAAGGTTCCAGCGAGTGCGGCATTCAAGGTAGCCTCGCTCTGCTCCCGGCCGTTGATGCGCAGCGCGTAGACGGTGCGGCCGCCGTAGGTGTGATCCATGATGGCGCGCTCGCGTCCAACCGACGCGTGGTATCCAACGAAGAAAGCGACCTCCAACGTCGGGTCCAGCCCCGCCCCCATCGAGTACGGCTTGTCCGCCCCACTTATGACCTCGACGCCCTCGTCGAGCTCATCGAGGAGGAAGTTACGCATGTCACCGTGCGAGTCATTGACCACAAAGCGTGTGGCACCGGCACGCCGCGCCCCGGCGACGGCAGCGTTCGTCTCCGCGGTCATCAACCGGCAGGAACGCTCGTATTCTGGCATCCCCCGCAGAACCTGCTGCAGGTGAACGATGCCGGCCATCCCCTCCATGTCGACCGAGATGAAGACGCCGTTCCGCTTCGACGCGGGAGTCCGCCGGCTGGTAGGCACAGCGTTCCCATTCTAGGGACGGTCGGCGCGGGTCCCAGCCTCCCCGACCCCACCGGCCGCCGCCAATCGGCTAGTCGGCCCGCATAGGACAAACGTTTGGCAATCGGGGCGCAGGGAACTGCCGGTGGGTGGAAGTGGGGTCCTGGTTCCGGGGGGCTTGGAACAAGAACCCCACCGGAAAGTATAGGAGACAGCCGCCCGGTTTTGCATCGGTTTTTCTCACAGGATTTTCATGTCGGCGAGCTCAGTAGCGGGCGAGACGCCGTAGCCCGTCCGCAACCTTGCCGGGATTGAGCATGAACGCGTGTTCGAGCGTCGGGCTGAACGCCATGGCGGGGACGTCCGGGCTGGCGATCCGGCTGACCGGCGCATCAAGACTGGCGAAACAGCGCTCAGCGAGCTCAGCCGCGATCTCGGCGCCGAATCCGCCAGTCCGGTTGGCCTCGTAGACCACGGCAACCCGACCGGTTTTCTCGATGGACCGCACGCAGGTCTCGACATCCCATGGGCGCAGCGTACGCAGGTCGATGACTTCCACCTCGATGCCGTCGGCGCTGAGCCTGGCGGCCGCCTGTATGGTGACGGCCCGCATGTAGCCGTACGTCACGACCGTCAGGTCGCCGCCGTCGCGGACGACCATCGCGGCACCGAGCGGCAGCAGCGCGGCATCGCCCTGGCCGACGTCTTGCCGCTCGGCCCGGTAGAGTTTCTTCGGCTCGAGGAAGATCACCGGGTCGGGATCTCGAATCGCGGCCTTGAGCAACCCTTTGGCGTCGGCCGGTGTCGACGGCAGGACGACTTTCAGCCCGGGTACGTGGCAATAAAAGGCCTCGGGGGACTGCGAGTGGTACAGGGCGCCGCGGACGCCGCCTCCGGTCGGGGCGCGGATCACCAGAGGACAGGCAAAGTCGCCGTTTGACCGATAGCGAACTTTCGCAATTTCGTTGACGATCTGGTTGAAGGCGGGATAGCTGTAGTCGGCGAATTGCATCTCCGCCACCGGCAGGAAGCCCTCGAGGGCGAGGCCCTGAGCGACGGCGGCGATGCTCGACTCCGCCAGCGGCATGTCCATCACGCGCTGCGCACCGAACCGCTGCTGAAGACCATCGGTCGCTTTGAATACGCCCCCCTTCAGTCCAACGTCCTGCCCCAGCACGCAGACCCGGTCGTCACGTTCCATTTCTTCATAGAGGGCGTCGCGGACCGCCTGGACCAGCGTCCGCTCAGCCATCGGCATACACGTGGCGGCCAAGCGTGCTCGCCTCTGGTTCGGGGGCCGCTTCGGCCGTTTCGGTCGCCTTCTCCACCTCGCGACCAACCTCGTCACGCATCGTCTGATCGGCTTGGTGTGAAAGCCAGCCGCGGGTCATGAGCGCGTCTCGCATGCGGGGAACGGGGTCCTTCAGGGCCTCCGCAGCGAGCTCAGCCGGATCGCGATAGGCGCGCTGGTCGTCGTCGGTCGAGTGCGACTGCAGGCGCAAGACCTGGGCTTCGATCAGGGTCGGCCCGGCGCCGGAGCGCGCCCGCCGCGCGGCCTCGGCCACGGCCGCATGCACGGCGAAGAAGTCATCACCGGGGACCCGCACGCCAGGAATCCCATAGGCGGCCGCTCGCTCCGCGACTCCGGGTCCAGCGACCTGGAGCGCTTGCGGCACGGAAATGGCCCAGTGATTGTTCTCACAGAAGAAGATCACCGGGCAGCGATGGATCGCGGCGAAGTTCAGGCCTTCGTGAAAGTCACCCTGGCTCGTCGCCCCCTCGCCAAAACTGACGTAGCAGAGGGCCCCCTCCCCTTTCCATTTCAGAGCCAGGCCGATCCCGGCCGCTTTGGGGATCTGCGGGCCGACGGTACTCGAGCCGATCACGACCCCGCGTCGGCGGCTGCCGAAGTTGCCCGGCGTCTGGCGCCCGCCGCTCGAGGGATCGGCCGCACGGGCAAACGCCGAGAGCATGAGCTCTTCCGGGGTAAAGCCGCAGGCCAGCGCGGCGGCGAAATTTCGATAGTAGAGGCAGAAACGATCGCGCCCCGGTTGGAGCGCGGCAATCGCCGCCACCTGGGCGACCTCGTGGCCGCGGGGCGAAATGATAAAGGCCAGCTTGCCGGCGCGATTCAGGACGAAGCGCCGGTCGTCGAGCGCGCGGGCACGAAGCACCGTGCGATAGGCCTCGAGAACGCGCTCTTGAGTCAGTCCCTCAGCGTCGGTGGGCAACCGTGAAACTTTAGCGCCCGGCGACTCTGCTAGCCATGCGGGCGGACGACGCCGATGCCAAAGCCGTCCCCGACCGGAAGCACCGTGGCCTCGAGCTGCTCGTGGTGCAGGAACTTTTCGTTGAAGGCGCGCAGCGCGTCGGTGTTCTCATCGTGCTCGCCGGCCGCGATCCGGCCGCTCCAGAGCACGTTGTCGACAGTGATCATCGCGCCGGGCGCCATCTTCGGCAGCAGCGCGTCCAGATAGGCCGAGTACTCCGGCTTGATCGCGTCGATAAAGGCGAACTCGATCCCGGGCGGGAGTCGGGGCAGGACGCGCAGTGCCGGCTCGTTGATCACCCGGACACGGTCGGTCACACCGGCGCGCAGCCAGTAGCGGCGCGCCCG